>JAOAPP010000582.1 GCA_025462985.1 Bryobacterales bacterium
CTCGCGATATAGTGATCGGCTGTGCTCGAGCAGTGGACGGACGCCACCCTGGACAAAATGAGGCACGTAGGCGACCCAGTTGCCGATGCCATGGTTGCGCAGGTGTTTGCAGAGCCCGGCGTCACCCGCCTAAACGAGCTGATGCGCAATCTGGTCATGAACGAGTATCCGGGCCCGGGCACCCTGCCGCCTCCTATTGAAGCTTATTTCTCGACGACCAACACGCTTCCTGATTGGACGAACACCTCTCTCCTGCGGCAAGGGGAGCAGGTTTTCTGGCGCTTCGGTCCGCAGATGCTGCTGATCCTGCTCTGCTACTCGTTGCCTTTTTGCTATCTGGACCGGAAAGGCGTTAACGTTCTGGCGCTCACTACCCGCCTACTGACAAATCCCACCCGGCGCGTTATCGAGACCGCACAGATGTTGGTCGATGTCATGAGCCCGGGCGGTCTGACCGATTCACAAGGCCGGGGAAGACGCACAATCCAGAAGGTGCGCCTGATGCATGCCGCCGTCCGGAAACTTGCTGCCGAATCGCCCGCCTGGCAATCGGAATGGGATCTGCCTTTGAACCAGGAAGATCTCGCGCTTACTTTGATCTCGTTCTCGTGGGTCGTGATTGATGGCCTCGAGAAGCTGGGCACTCCGGTCTCGGCGGGCGATAAAGAAGCCTATCTTCACTCCTGGTTGGTAGTTGGTGATCTGCTCGGCATAGACAGGAGTTTGTTGCCCGCCAACTTTGCTGCGGCCGAAGTATTGAAACAAACCGTCGCGCATCGGCAGTTTGCCACTTCGCAAGCGGGCCAGGACCTCACGCGTGCGCTGCTCGACATGATCGCGTACGCCCTGCCCGGTGACGTGTTTCGAAAGGTGCCGCCCGCACTGACGCAGCATTTTCTCGGTCAGCCTTGGGCTGGTTGGCTCGGCGTGGAACCGGGTGCATTGGCCGAGGCGCTCTTCGCCCCGTTAAAGCTTCTCGGCTTCGGGATTGGCGCTCTCGTGGAAAGCCCGGGCGTTCTTCACAACCTGGCTCAGATACTCGGCCGCCAGTTGGTTCAGGCGATTGTTTTTGTTGAGAGGGGCGGTAACCGACCGTCCTTCAGTATCCCCGCCGAACTTCGGCAAACCTGGGGCGTGAACTGGGTCTCGTAGACTCACCTGACGCTCGCCGTGGATAGACCGTGGAATGGTGGCGGCCAGCAACAAAATACTCTTGCGCCCGATCTACGGTAAGTATATACTTACCGTAAGTGAGTGCTTACGGAGAGCTTCAGCTGGATGCGCTCGGCGATGCAACGCGTCGAGGGATCCTCGAAGCCCTGCTCAGCGGTCCCTTGCCGGTCGGTAAATTGGCAGACCGTTTCCCAGTCAGTCGGCCTGCGATTTCACAGCACCTTCGCGTCCTGGAACGGGCCCAGCTCGTGACACACCGAACCTCTGGAACGCGGCGGGTCTATCGGCTCGATCCAGAAGGAATCGATTCGTTGCGGGAGTACTTTGACCGATTCTGGACGCAGGCGCTGGCTAGTTTCAAACAGAAAGTTGAGGAGCCCTCGGCGAACGGGGATTGAATGGCTACCGCAAATCAAATATCACCGCTGCCAGTTAGAAAAAACGTCAGCGTCAAGGCAAGTCCGGATCACGCCTTTCGCGTGTTTACGGAAGGAGTCGATGCTTGGTGGCCGCGCAGTCACCACATTGGGAAGTCGCCGATGAAGCGGAACATCATTGAAGGGCGCGTCGGCGGCCGATGCTATAGCGAACAACTCGACAACACGGAATGCGACTGGGGCAGCATCCTCGTCTGGGACCCCCCGCGCCGGTTTGTGATCGCCTGGCAGGTCACCCCGGACTGGAATTACGAACCGGATCTCGCGAAATCGAGCGAAGTGGAAGTGCGGTTTACTCCCGAACCTGAAGGCTTCACTCGCGTTGATCTTGAGCACCGGTATTTCGAACGTCATGGAGTCGGCGCCGATATACTGCGCACTGCCATTGACCATCCCGGGGGATGGAACGGAATGCTTCAACTCTTTCGAGCTGAAGCAGAGCGGAAAGCCTGAGCTGTTCCCATGAGCTGAAGTCCCGCTCGTAGGCGCCTGGAACCGTACTAACAATTCAAAAAAATTATGGAGGGCATCACGTGTTGAAGACGATTGATCGCATTTTCGGTTGGCTGCTGGTCCTGGGAAGCTGCGGGCATACAGTGGGAACGCTACTCTGGACTCAGCCGATGAGCGGTATCTTCATCTGGTCCTTGGGATCCTCTCTCGCAGCGGCGCTGCTTGGGACCTTGAACATCGTCCGGGCAGGGCGGCCGGAGGACAGAACCCTCGCCGCCATCACCGCCATTGGAACGGCCTGGTGGGCGTTATTAGCATTCGGCTTCGGCAAAAGCATCGGCAACGTCTTCGACCCGAGGCCATTAAGCCATGTGATCATAGCGATCGTATTGGTTGTCTTCAGCGCGCTCACGTTGCGGCGCAATACTGGTGACGGATTCTCGAGGCCAGCCGACGAAACACTGAGGGCAACATCGAGCGCTTCGCGTTAAATGCGATTTTGGAAAATGCAACGGATAGAATGAACCCGATGCTTACTCAAGCCCCTGCCTTACTCACAATTACGCCCTTGATTCCGAGCGGTGGCAGCTTGGCGGACGCGCTGAAATTCTATAACGAGCAGTTAGGATTTTCGACGTTGTGGGAAGGAGGCAGCATTGCCGGAATTGCGCGAGACGCCATCTCTTTCAACCTGGTCGAAAACGACAATCGGGAGTGGGTCGAGAACGCGAGCTTCAGCATCGGCGTTTCGGACATCGATGCCCTTTACGAGGAATACCGGGACACATCGGCCCGTGTCGGCCCATTGGAGGTGAAACCCTGGGGCAGGCGCGAATTTCACATCATAGTCCCCTCCGGAGTCTGCCTGCAGTTCTACTCCCAAAACGGGTAGCGGAAGTGGGGTTAGCATGCCGGCTGTTCTACTATCGGTTAGTGCGATTTAGAAAGCCATCGATTCTGCAATTGCAGAGGCTGTTTGCGCACTCCGGTTACACCATCGTAAAGGTCCGCGACAGGTACTCCGAAGACAGACTGTTCACAGCTTAGGGAGACGATTTTCGAAAGGACCCAGAATTCCGCGCCGCTTACGAGTGCGGTATAAAGGCGAGCTATGGCTTCGATCCCGGGATTCGAGTGGCGAATCCACATCGCACTCTGGGCAGCTCAACATGGTCTTTGTTCCGATGACGATTCGTCGAGTGCGGCGTGAACGCGGGCTTTGTCAGCTCAGCGATTATGAAGTATTTAGATTGGAATCGCATCGGGAAGCAGTTCTTTCTGGTCGACACGTTCGCCGGGCCGGTCATGTCGCAGTATTCGGCGGAAGAAATCGCGGTAAGACGGGCAGAGCTTGCGGAGGAGACGATCGGGAAGGGCGGGTACGTCACTGACTCGGATCGAGTTCGCGCGAACTTTGCTGAAGGGCAGGTCACACTATCAGACGACGTCGCATCACAAGTGCGGCCTGTGTCTTCCACGCCGGAAGCGGGAGTGAATGCCCCATGCTGCGCGACAAGTTTAAAGTGGGATGAAAACCGCGTGCGGGAAGCGAAGGAACTGATCGCCGGCTTTAACCAGCCCTTGCTTCCAGCACGAACACTGAATGCAATCCGGGAGGACGACGACTCCGATGACCGGATCCTCGAACGCGCGGAGGCGCGAAGCCTGATTCCATCGTCAGTGGCGATGGCGATTTGCTCAGGCTTCGGCGCGACGGCAACAGGTGGTGTCCGGAGCCGGGCAGGATCCTATAGGCACGGATGTGGCTCTGTCTATCGCTCGTGTTCT
>JAOAPP010000592.1 GCA_025462985.1 Bryobacterales bacterium
CGAAAGCTCTCGATGAATTTCTGGGCTTGGCTTACTGGAAAGAGAGGAACCTTCCGGTTGTGATTGGCAGATTCTTTAACACGATCGGTCCGCGGCAGATGGGACAGTATGGAATGGTGGTTCCGAACTTTGTGCGACAGGCGCTGGAAGGTCAGCCGATCACTGTATTCGGCACAGGAAAACAAAGCCGTTGTTTCTGCTATGTAGGAGATACGGTAGCGGCTGTACTGAAGCTGCTGGACGCTCCGGACGCCGTCGGTCAGGTGTTCAACATCGGTAGCTCTGAGGAGATTTCCATCGAAGGTCTCGCCAATCTCATCAAAACCAAGCTCAACAGCAGTTCACCGATCTGCTACATCCCATACGACAAGGCCTATGAGGCTGGATTCGAGGACATGCCGCGTCGAGTACCGTCGACAGCCAAGATCGACCAGTACGTCGGATGGAAGCCCTCTACTTCGCTCGATACGACGATTGACCTGATCGCCGAATACTTTCAGCAGAAGAACAACCCGCAGGCGTACGACTCCGCCGCGAAATAGTATATCGACTCACACCAGCAGTTGGAGAACACTGACGCGGCAGCCTGATGCAAGGCCGCCGAATATATACCGCTGCTCTGCTAGTCCCCCAATGGGATTTTTGCCTTCGCCGAAGCTCCTCTTACAAAGGATACTTTGCTAGATGAAAACACTACACATTGTGCATCTCAGCACCTACCCCGCCGACGACATCCGTATCTTTCAGAAAGCGTGCCGGTCCGAGGTCGCGGAGGGGTACCAGGTTACGCAGATCGTTTGCCACGATCGTGACGAAACCATCGATGGCGTGAGAATACGCGCCCTGTCTCCATCGAAGGGACGTCTCTCACGCATGACCACTCTCTCTTGGAGGATGTACCGGGAAGCCAAACGGCAGGATGCTGATATTTATCAGTTTCACCATCCCGACCTGATCCCGGCGGGACTTCTGCTCAAGCTCTCTGGCAAGAAGGTGATCTACGATACCCGCGAATTCTATCCCGACAAGATCCTCTCCATGCGATGGATTCCGGCAAAGTTGCGTTCGATCCTCAGCATAGCCTTCGGGGTCTATGAACGGATCACAAGTACAGTGTGGGACCATGTGCTCGTGGCAGATCGCTACTCGGCTAAGGCCTTCACCGGCCTTCCAATCAGTGTGGTGCCAAATTATCCTCTGCTCACGCCCGTGGAACGTAGCGCGAAAAGAGAAGACGACAAGTACAAGCTGATCTATGTCGGTGGATTGTCTAAAGAACGCGGGCTCCTGGTCATGCTTAAGCTTGCGGAGTTACTCAGGGACCAGAATGTGGAATTGGAGCTCATGGGAACGTGCCCATTGGCAGAGGATGAGAGACGCATCCGTGCCGTGCCCAACGTCCGATACCTCGGAAATCAAAGCCTGCAGGCTGTGTACCAGCACATTACTGAAGCGGACCTTGGGTTACTGCTTCTTCAGCCGGTGCCGGCCTACTTCTACGCAGGAGAAAACACCCTCAAACTGTTCGAGTATATGTGGTGCGGGATTCCGTTGGTCTCTTCCGACTTTCCAAATTTACGCCAAATCATCGAAGCGGCGCAGTGTGGAATCTGCATCGACCCCTGCAACGCGGAACGAGTTGCTGTAGCTATCATGGAATTGCTCGGTCAGCCAAGACTACGACAACAAATGGGAGCCAACGGTCGCGATGCGGTCCTCCAGGCGTATAACTGGCCCGCGGCGAGCAAAGTGCTGAGTCAGGTATACAAAAATGTCCTCAGCGCCAGCCGCTCCTCCGTTGAGTCCCTGCCACTCTGGATCAAAGAGCCAGTTCAGTCTGTTTCATACAACGCCGTACCCTCCATATAGTTAAAAATTTCTCTCCCTCATTGCGAGGGAGCATGAACGGTTAGGAATCAGGAGTCAGTACATGGTAAAACGGCTGATGAGTTCGATGCAGAGAGTCTTGGTCCTCGCCCCGCATACGGACGATGCAGAACTAGGCTGCGGCGGCACGATTGCCAGATTACTGAGAGAAGGTGAAGATGTTTTCGTGGCGGCCTTCTCCACGGCGGAGGAATCGCTTCCACCAGGGGCAGTGCCGACCCGACTCCGCGACGAATTTCTCGCGGCCATGCAGACGTTGGGAATCCCACCAGAAAAAACCTTGGTGTTTGGCTACCCAGTTCGCCGTCTGTCCTACTATCGCCAGGAACTCTTGGAAGAATTAGTGAAACTTCGAAGCGAAATCAGTCCAGGTATGGTGTTTCTGCCGTCTGCAAGTGATCTTCACCAAGATCATCAAGTACTCAACGTCGAAGGCTTGCGTTGTTTCAAAGACATGACGGTTTGGGGTTACGAACTACCTTGGAACAATATCGGGTTCCCATCGCAGGCCTTTGTCACGCTGGAGCCCTGTGATTTGAAGGCGAAGTGGACCGCGCTCCAGGCATACAAATCTCAATTTGAACTGGGCCGCCCTTACTTTTCCTGGGAATTCATTGAAGGTTTGGCGCGCGTTCGCGGCGTGCAAGTGAAGGCACCTTACGCCGAAGCCTTTGAAGTGATGAGGCTCAAATGGTAGAGAGACAAATAACAGGCGGGTCAGTCCAGGATTCGGCAATTGCTAGCTTGAACGTGGCCGTGGGCACAATTGCGGCTATCCACCAGCCGAACTACATACCTTGGCTAGGTTACTTCTTCAAGATTGCCCATGCGGATAAGTTCGTCTTTTTGGACAACGTAGTCTATCCAGACTCGGGCTTCGTCAATCGGAATTGCATAAAAACGCCGAGCGGTTCGGCATGGCTAACGATCCCCGTAAATAGGAAGGGCCGGCGCGGCCAGCTCATCGGTGAGGTGGAAACCGATGATACGCACCGGTGGACAGAACGGCATTTGACAACGCTGCGGTGCAATTATGGCAGGGCGCCCTACTTCAAAGAGACACTTGCTCTGCTTGAGCCCCATTACCGCGTTATTGCCGGTAGCGGAAGATCTCTGGCCGATTTCAACATCGGGATGATTTGCTCAATCGTCGCTTACCTCGGCTTCAATCCACAATTCATACGCGCAAGTGAATTGAGCGTATCGGGTCACAAGACTGATCTGATTCTGGATATATGCCGTGCTATCGGAGCAAGGACATACCTCGCCGGAACGGGGTGGGCTAAGTCATGTCAGGAGGATGAGAAACTTGAGGAGGCCGGAATTACTCCTGTATATTCTTCTTTCTCACAACAAAGTTATCCGCAACTATTTGGTCAGTTCGTTGGAAACCTGTCGGTCGTTGACGTTCTGATGAATTGCGGCTGCTTGGGGACGCGACGATTATTAAGTACCAAGGCCGAGCATGGCTGACGGCGCTGTTTGCGATAACGAAAGCGTGACTCAAGGCCGATACTTTGATGGTCGGTCAAGCATATAGGAGTATCTCAAATGCGAGTGTGGCTGATAAATCACTATGCTCTTCCGCCGTCCGAGCCGGGCGGCACGCGACACTATGCTCTTGCCCGAGAACTGATTCGAAGCGGGCACGATGTGACAGTTATCGCGTCAAGCTTCAATCACGCAACGGGAATGCGGATGAAATGCGCGCAGGGACAACTATGCACGTTCGAGAAATTTGGGGAAGTTCCTTTTCTGTTACTGCGTGTACCAGCTTATCGCAGCAAGACGGCGCGGCTGTGGAACATGTTTGTTTTCGCAATTGAAGTGTGGTCAGGCGTAGGTACCCGGAGGATGCGCAAGCCGGATATAGTGATCGGCTCATCTCTTACTTTGCTTGCTGCATTGGCCGCGGAGCGGCTGGCCAGACGACTATGTGTTCC
>JAOAPP010000598.1 GCA_025462985.1 Bryobacterales bacterium
GCCATGTTGTCGAGTTGGATCTAAGTCAATTGCGACAGGTCGATCGAGACGGAATAGCACTCCTGATCTGGGCCACTCGGGCGGGTACAGCCCTCACAAACGCACCAAGGTACATCCGCACGTGGATCACACAGGAAGCGCTTCAGAACAACGGTGGGGGTGATTAGTTACTCCGGGAGCGGTATTTATGTTTGTTTATTCCGAGTGCCCGGATCTTCGATTCCAGTGTTGACGCTGGAAGGCGCAGCCGTGCAGCAGCTCCCTTGGACCCGGCAACGCGGCCCCTGGTTTCAGCCAGGGTCGACTCGATCAGCTCGCGCTCACGTTGATGCAGCACATCGGTTTGAGAAATAGATTCGGGGACTCCGCTAATGCCAAGCTGGCTTGGACTGATGCGCACGATGCCATTCTCGGCAAGAATGACGGCTCGTTCGATTACGTTCTGGAGTTCGCGGACGTTACCGGGCCAGTGATAGTCGACCAGAAGGTTCATCGTTGTCCGGTCAATGTGATCAATCTTCTTGCCCATACCCTTGGAACAATGAGAGATGAAATATTCCACAAGGATCGGAATATCTTCCCTTCGTTCCCGGAGTGCAGGTACCTGAATCGGAAAGACGTTCAACCGGTAGTACAAATCACTCCGAAATCGGCTGTCGGTTATTGCCTGCGAGAGATCGCGATTTGTCGCAGCAATCACCCGTGCGTCTGTGCGAATCGTTTGGCTCCCTCCCACCCGTTCAAACTCGTGTTCCTGGAGAACTCGAAGCAGCGTAACCTGCATCTCGAGGGGGAGTTCGCCGACTTCGTCCAGAAACAAGGAGGTGTGATTCGCCATTTCGAAACGCCCAACACGTCTTTGCATCGCGCCAGTAAAGGCGCCCCGTTCGTGGCCGAACAGTTCGCTAGCGATTAGCGATTCTGGTATCGCTGCGCAGTTCACTTTCACCATGGGATTGTCGGCCCGCCGCGACTTTCGATGAATGGCCTTCGCGATGAGTTCTTTTCCGGTACCGGTTTCGCCTAAAATCAGCACGGTCGAGTCCGTAGCGGCAACCTTTTCAATCGCGGTCAGCACCTGCTTAAGTCCGGTGGAGGACCCCACTAGTTCTTTGGGGTCAGTGCTGTTAGCGATATTCTCCTTCAGAACCAGGTTTTCTGCCTGCAGCTTTCGCCGGAGTGTATCAATCTCCTCATAAGCGAGCGCGTTCGCAACGGCCACTGCAGAAAGCTCTGCAATTTCAGAAAAGAGGGAAATCTCTTCGGGCGTGTATTCCCGGGGCTTTTCGTGAATAAAGTGAATTGCGCCGAACATGTGTTCGCATGCCAGCAGCGGACAGAGCACATATGCACGGAAGCCGTAGGTCAGCAGTCTGGGCTCCTCGGCAAATCGCTGCATGCGAGCAAGATCAGCACATATATAAGGTTGTCGTGTGCGGCGGATATGCTCCATAACGGAGTTCGCCATGGGTATCCGCTCAGGCACCTTTTCCCGGTCCAATCCTGTCAAGCGTGCCAGCAAGTCACCAAACGACTCTCCTGCCACAGGTTCGAGGCCGTTCACGTGCAATGAGTAGGGCCGGTAGAAATCTCCGTCGAGAACTAGCACGGCCAATGATCGAAGCTGCTGAATGCGGCTGAGCGATTCGCCCAGGGCGCGCAACACTTTACTAAATTCCAGGCAGGAATTGACAGCTTTAGCGATTTCCAGCAGTAAATGATAGCGCTGTGATGATCCTACTTGAGAGACACCAACATTTTCCACCGCTGCGTTTCCTATCCTTGCATGCTTCACCCTGGTTAACATTGCAAGAGGCTCTCCAATATTGCATTGAGAACTCGTGGCGGGTTTTTAAAACCGGATTACGCGTTCTGATCCATCTCGCTACCCTGCGTTGGGCCGGAAACATGATGGGCGTTGTCATCTGCGCCCCTCGTTTCCGTACCGTCATGTTGCCTATTTCACATCAACTACGACCAAGCTGTCTTGGTTGGCCACTCTCGCGGGAGCAATCAAGCACTTCTCGCAGCAGCTCCTCGACAAGCGGCTCGGCCGCCAGGCCTTGCCGGGCCTCAATAAAGTCTCCACTGCAACGTCTCCATACGACGGGCGCGGGAATTTGCTGCTTCCAAAAGACCATCTGTTATAGGGCAGAAGGCGATCTCCTGTCATGACTGTAAACTCTGTCTCGGTGTACGCCTCATCCAAACGCACTCCGAGCAGAAGTCCAGTTTCATTGAGCTTATGTAACGCTTGCGTGCTGCGTCTCCACAATAGCGGGTGTCCCGCCACCGAATAGCGACCAACCCGATTTGCTTCGTCGAGCATATATACACGGCGGTCGCGTACTGCCCGTGGGCCTCGCGGCAAAGTATGGAATTCAAGGCTGCGATGACTTTCGCTGGTTCTCCGCCACGACCAGTTTGCGTGGTAACTGCGATCTTTACCATCGACGCGATAAGTGCTGCCGGAGCTCCACGCCCCGGCAACATCAGCCACGTAGATGCATATGGAATCGGGATGAATCGCCGGAAAGTCGTAAAGATCGCCCGCGACAGCCGTCATAGACGCGTATCGAACAGCCAGCTGCAATTCTTTGTCGAAGGAATCGCGCGGGAGGATAGAGGCTTGGATTCTCGCGGCCGCACGCATTTCGTCAGTAAGGGAGACAGGCTGCTCCTCCGTCGCTATTACTCGATGCGCAGCGACGTAGCCCAGGCAGAAAAGCAGGATCAGAAATCGTAGGGTTCAAGGCCGGGGCGCCACACTCCTGCGCGAGCATCAAGCAGGTGGTCACGGGAGAAAGCGAGAAAGAAAAGGACAACCTCCGAACAGAACGCATTGATTTGGCAGGGGCCGAGATCGGTATCCTGCGTTACGCCCCGCTGTAAAAACGGCTGGAACGAGAATGACCAAGGCGGTCCCTGGAGAGGGAATCAAGGCAGGGCGGTCCTAAAGTACCATCAGCGAAAATGCGACTGCTGCAAATACGACGTAGCTTCCGATTAACTAGTGAATCGACGAACGCCAGCCTTTGCCGTAAAACTCTTTAAACAATAGAAGCGCCCGAGTAATCGTCCAAAAAGCCAGGAGCTTTACCACAAAACGCGCGACACCGAGCTCCCAAGAATAAGAATTATGCCATAAGGTGCGGCAAAAAAGACCGAACCAGAGCAAAACCCGTTCGCGCGGCTTCCGCCGAAAGGCATGTACGACGATGGCGCACGAGCCAAGCATCGCAATCACTGGACCGACGATCAAGAGAAATAGGTCGCTAGGAAAAAGCATTCTGGATCTCACCATTGCCATAGCGATCGAGTCGACATTTGGACACTAACGTGACATCACCTGGTCACAACAATCGCAGTCGCCGCCAACAAGGACAACGACAAGGCCCAAGATCATCACGCGCGGGACGCAAGTCATACTCCTAACGCCCCCTTCAAGAGACGCAGGCTGGTAGCACGTAAGCCGGCGGCGACGGATCGGATAACGTAGCCTTGTCACATAACCGCAACTAACGGATTACGCGTGCACGTAGCTTTCCCGTTTACGAAGTCTGATTTGAGCCGAACCTTTC
>JAOAPP010000613.1 GCA_025462985.1 Bryobacterales bacterium
TATGGATCGTCCCGTCTGGTGAAGCCCAATCCCTAAACGGTTTGGGCCAACCGATCCATAGCCCTGAAGCCAAGGGAGCACTAACGGTTGGAGCGATTGGGTATCGGAAAGGCAAGGCGCTCAATAGGGAAATATCCCGCCGCTGTCGAAGCCTTCCGGCGGGCGTTGGCTGCTGCGGAATTTACCAACGCCGGAGAACATAAGTTGGCTGGCATCTATGACGCAAACGCGGGGCAGTATGCCGCCGCCGAGCATCAGTATCGCAGGGCCCTGACCCTCGTGGAAAAGACCCGGGGTCGTCAATCGATTGACTAGGCCCTGCTGTCGTCTAGTGTGGCGGTGCTTCCGACGCAAATCGGGAACCGCGACGACGTAGTCGAGTTGCTACGCGAGGAAATCACTTTCAACGTTCAGACCGCCTCCGCCCGAGAGTTGGCTATCGTTTGCGGTTGCCTGCCTCCCCAGCGGAATTCTTCGCTGCCCGGGCGATCGCAGGCTTGGCGGAAAGGGACCAATTGGTTTTTGCTGCTGCGTGTAATTATCGCAGTATCGTCGGCCTTCGGAACTTATCCATTTGGCTGTTTAGTCGGCATCGCGGAGAAGTGGCTCGATAAGATTACTCCCGACATATCGACGTCTCGGAGAAGTGACCCTGCAAGAGCTCAAATGTACTCGAAGAAACGAGCTTGTTACCCAAGAAGGAGCCTGCCGCAATCCTTGAAAGTGCAGCAGAAGTCCAAAGCATCCGAGTGGGTCGCCGGCGAGTTTGAAAATGCTTGGCGGAATTCGGAAGTGCCACTCCACATTGAAGACTTCTAGCGACAGGCTGCCACATCACAAACCGAAACTGAAACGTTCGGCCTCAACTCGTCCATGTGACATTCGCGTTGGTGCCCAGAAATGTGGCCAGACGCTCGGCTTCCTGTTCCGCCGCACGGCGCACCCATGTAGGTGTCTCAACGAATGGCTCGATGATCACCTCCGTGCGGCTGCTGTTGATTCTGTGGCTCCAGACCCCCCACATTCGTCCATTGACGAGCAGAACAGGAGAAATCCAGCCCTGTGGCCTATAAATACGCCGCCTCAAATCGCCCGGCAGCAGGTGCTCGGCATGGCAGGATGCGGCCACTACGTACTGATCGAAGGCCGGCAGCAGGCGCGCTGACCGCTTCACCGGAAAGTCGCGTAGCTCGCTCGCATGGGCGGTGAGAATCCAGGCAGGTGCACCTGCCACATCCACCGGGCGCACCTCGTCGCCCAGGTCAGCGATACACTGCCGGGCTGTGGAAACGCCACCTCCATTCCACCAACGGGCCAGATCCTCGTGCGAGGCCGGACCGTACGTTGCCAGAAAACGGCGTGTTACTTCGGCCATTGCGGCTCGTTGTCCGACGGGAAGCGGTTCCGTGGCCAGCCAGCTACTCGGACGAGTGAAGCGGACCCGCTGACCGATGCTCGGCCCGAAGCACAAGCATCCAGCGAAGGCTGCCGGTTTGAGGAGGGTGCCCCAACTGCTCTGTGCGAGTGTGGCGCCCAACCTGACAGAGCCGCTCAGCCGTGCCACTTCCTGCGCCAGTTCTTTCCGTGTCAACACCCGGCCGTTAAGAGCGGCGGCAATCGTATCCGTCAGCTGATCCAGCTCTTCCATCGTGATTCCGAAGTGTTTCTTCCACAACGCCGGCCTCAGATAAAGCCGGTTTGTGGTGAGCGCGGAATGCCAGAGCCACACCTCATCGGCTGGCAGTAGATGCAAGGTGCCACGCATAGCCCAAGTCTTAATGAGCGTGCGATGGTCCCACAGGGCCTGCTGCACTGCCTGCCGGCCGAGTCCTTCGACCCTCGCCCAGACCGTCAGCTCGGCCGACGACATAAGTTGGGCGTGCAGCCCGCATAGGCGCTTGGTGACGGAGAGCATGCTGTCGCTCGGAGCACGCTTGTCGAGAAATTGACGATGCGACCGCCACGCTGCGGCGCGGGCCCAAGTAAGTTTCAGGATCGGAGTCATGGGGCCAGGAAGTGCATTGGAACTTACAATCTCGTTTATAACTCGGAGCTGCCAGTCACCAGAAGATTCTTAACACAAAATCCACAGTCGCTAACCGAATGTTTCAGACGCCATTGTTCCTATTCCCCCTCATCAGCCGTAACGCGATCATTTCAAATACTTTTGACAAGGTCACAACAGGCGTCGTATTTTGGTCCGCAGCTTGCATCCTCGTTTGGCTGCTGCTTGGGCAAGCTCTTCTTGACAAGACTGCCCAGGCTGGCACGTAATCGAGCAAACGAGGCCGTTATGTTCCGACAAAGTTTTTTGGCGCTGAACGTTGTACTGATCACAATCACCACTTGTAGCGCCCAGACGGGCCGTTGCGAGGTCGGGAAGGAGGTGTCGGAGCCCCAGAAGCTCTCGTGTATCCGTGCGGCTGGCATCCTGCTAGATCAGCCGACATTGACCCCAACTCAGCTTGCAAATGGTCCTGATTTCAACGCAGCGGCGCCTGACAAGAACCAATTCTCGTATTTCACCGCCGACTCTATGATCGGATGCTACTTCCGTCCGCATTACGCATTTGCGAAGGTTCCAGGCGACAGCATGAAGTTTCAGTGCTGGCACATGACGCCGGACGGTGCCTTCTTCAGCCGTACCGGGCAAGCCATCCAGGTCAATGACGTCAAAGTTGTGATAGACACGGACGGCAGCGGTGAGAAAAAGGCTTCGCTCTTTCCGCGCGACGATGACAAGAATCAGCATGAGATCAAGGCCGAGCACTTCAAGGTGAAGTATCTTAAGCCGCCCTTTCCTGATCACAATCCACGGTTCAATGAGGTATTCACTTCGGTTGCCGCCGCACGGTTCATGTGGGTGCTGGGGTTTCCTGCTGATCACGAATATCCGGCCGGATCAGCTAATTGCATCGGCTGTACTGATGATCCTTTCGGAAACAGGGTGACTGAGAACAAGGCCTCAATCAAGGACCCGCCGGTCAGCTTCAAGGTGGTGAGTGCGGAACGCGAACTGCCCTGGGACGAGATCGGCGTCAATGACGACTCGACATGGTCATGGAGTGATGTGGCGAAGTTCTATTCGAATGGTGAATGGAGCCACCAGCAAAGAGTGCAATACGACGCTTATCGGTTGGCCTTGGGGCTCATTCACTACCACAATGCGCTTCCACAGCAAAACAGACTCGATTGCGCTGAGTGGGACCCAGCAGCGTCAAAGCAGAGCCAAGTTTGCATAACGCCTGTCATGTACGTTCATGACCTCGGCTCGACTTTCGGCAAGAAGCGAAGCCCCTTCGACCGGTTCGGTGCGAACCCACGCGGAAGTCTTAGCGCATGGGAGCCGCAGACTGTCTTCGCAAAGCTAGACAACTGTGAACTCCGGGCAACATTGCTGGGAGACAAACAGGTGCTGAAAGAAGCGCAAGATCTTATGGTGCAGCGAGTAGCTCGTCTGGACCGTGACACCGTGAAATCGATATTCCGCGTAGCGCGTTTCAACATGGTAGATCATGAGCAACTGCAGCGCTTACGGTCCAAGGGCGTTCAGAACGTGGATGACGCGGCTCTGAACGAATGGACCGACGTCTTCATGAAGCGCATTGAAGAGATTCGCACTGCTAAAAACTGCAAAAGTAATTGAGTTGGTTGGCTATTGCCATTGGCGGCGCTATCTGAGCAGGCCGAACACCACAATGCTGTTCGTCGGGCCGAGGATTACTCGCCCGTTCCCGATTACCCAAACTCACTATGTCCGCCTTTGAAGGCACTCCGCTCGCGCAGGCGATGCGAGACTGCGCGCTCCAGTCCTTTCTCATCGCAGGAGAGTGCAGCAATCAAATCGATATCCGGCGCGCCAGCCCCAATTCGAGTAGGTGCATTCATCTGCGTTTA
>JAOAPP010000631.1 GCA_025462985.1 Bryobacterales bacterium
TACATCCAGGAACTTCGTCCAGGAACTCTGTTTTCCCAGAAGCTCGATTGGCTCTTTGTAGATCGTTCTCGTCCTTTGGACGCCGTAATGAAGAACACCAACAGCGTAGTGACACCCGGAAGTTAACAATATGGCCGGAATATCCGTTGGTTGGATCAGGAGTCCGGGAACGCCCGCGCCAAAAGCGACCGGATCTTGTTCGGGATCGGCGCCCAGAACATGAAGATACAAATGGCTGTTCAAATACTTGTCGGTGGGCGGCGCGTATGTTGCATTCTTTGCAGCCGGTTATAGACGAAGGAGTGGTTATCCGCTGCCCTGGCAACACCGCCGAATTGACAGCGATCGACGGCCTCGGGCGATCTAGTACCTGCATTCACGTCTGTTATGTACAGCACAGCAGCTTCGGAGCCCGCTGGCGAAATGCCGTAAGCGACGTAGTGCCCATTACTCGATGACTTCCACCAACTGAGTGCCATGTGCTCCGTCGGCTTTTGGGCAAACGTGTCGGGATCTACCAGCAGGCGCTCGGGGCCTGCGAAACCTGCGCCTACATAAAGCTTAAACGTGTTCTCGCTTGCTAAGCGCTTTTGATAGAAGACGCGATCTCCGAGGACGCGCTGAACTTCCATAACGACCGCTGGTATAGTCGCATCCAGTTGCTCTATGCGAGCAAGTAGAGAACTGCGGCCCGGTATGGTTTCGAGAGTAGCTTCCGTGAATGCCGCTTGTGCCTTAAACCATGCCGCCACCTGTGGATCTTGTAAGTTCTCCATGTAGCGGTAGGGATCATCTACTTTTGTGCCGTAGTACTCGTCCACCACGTTACGGACCGGAGCGATGGGAGCTTTTGCATTCTCCGCGCCCGCAAGCATTGGGGGGACCAAAATGGCGAGGGCTAGGAGCAGTCTTGCCAGGATTTGTCGATTGTATGGCGTATGGGCGCATCCTTTTCGCTTGCGGCTTAGGATTGTCCGCCCTTCCGCGGATGCGGAACCACCCCGCAGCGTGTTCTTGCGCAGTGAATCCTCACTCATAGAGTCCTGAGGAAGGCGATAAGCGCAGCTTTATCTTCGGTCGACACGTTTAGGCCAAATTCGTGCCCCGTTACGGGGCCATGTTTCCGATGAGGCGGGGTGAATCCGGTCGGGACATAGTTGTCGTTCAAGCGCTTCGGATCAAACCATTCTTCGAGAGTGGAAACCCAACCGCCGTGTCCGAGCGGCGCCCGATACCAGAGGCCGAGGAGTGACGGAACTTTGTAGTATCCTGTGCCCCGCCTGGTCTCCATCGTGGCTTCCGGGTCTGTTCCCACCACGACTGGAAGGATGTTATACCGGCGCCGGTGCTCTTCCGGCACGCGAAAACCAACGGCCGGAGTGAGCTTGTTATTGGTATACAGCGGTGCCGGGTGACAGTTGGCACACCCTTGACTGGCGAAGACGCGGCCGCCCCGACGGGTCTGTTCGTTGGCGTGGTTCGGATTAGCGGGCGGGCGAAGCGAGTAAAGATACAAGGCCAGCGCGTACAATTGCTCGTCGCTGTAGCGATCGCCCGCCTCCGGAGTCAACTTTTGGCCGCCTAGAAAATGCGCCAAAGGCACAAAGCCCGCAAAGCTCGCGAAGTCGTCGCCGCCTTGATTGAGTGCGGCATAGCGCATGAGGTCGCCGATGCTGCGGTGGAGTTGCAATCCTGTATGGTCGAGGTAAGCACGGTGCTCCACACCGATCAGGTCGGGGATTTGTACCGGGGTATCCAGCGAGAGCCGGTGGCGTGTCAGGACTCCCGCTGGGCGGCCGGCGAGCAGCGCGGCCAGGTCCTTCGCGTCCAGTGGCTTCAGTTTTGAGGAGACCTCCGACGGCGCCCACGGTTTCCAGTACAGCGCCTCCAACAGCCTGCGGTTCTCCGTGACCGATCGCGTTTCAGTCTCGATATCTTCCGCAAACGCCGCATCGAAGGGGAAATTCCCCGGGCCGCCCTTGATCGCCGAGCCATCGGGGAGAACGCGTGTATGGCACAGCGCACATGCAAATACGCCCAGTTCAACTTTGCCCTTTTCGCGGACTACGTAGCGGACGAACGGAAGCACGCCGTCTGACGAGAGCGCAGGCCGCACTCTCTCGTACCAGGAACGGCTGCGGACATAGAGCTCTTCGCTGTGTGCTGGCCCCACACCGATGGGGCCGTACGCGATCGGCGCCTCGAAGACCAACTCTCCCGCGCGAATCCAATCCTCCCGCGTGCGAAGTTTCGACGCGTCCCAAACCAGCCGTGGTTCACGCCGCGCCAGCCAATCCAGATAACCGGGGGGCTCGCGATCCGGACGATAGACAGGGTAAGACTGGTAAATCGGCCGGACCGGCATGCGGTAGTAAAACTGGCCGGAAATGTGTTTCGGAGAATATTCCGGATGGGACAGAGGAATCTCCACGGCACCGATCTCGGCGTCATCCCATGTCTTGGGAATCTCGGGATGGAACGAATCAGCGGCGCTCGCTGACGTGGCGCAGATCACCGCCATCAGCCACGTCGCTGCCGTCACGGTTTGCATATCGCGAGTATGGCCGAGAAGGGTGCCGGGGAGTATGCGGTAACCGCGAATTAGCCGCTAACGCGCGGCGGTCCCAAGAATCCGCTGCCGCAAGCCGGATAGAGCCGGCAGCATCCACATGCTTTCGTACCGGGGATCGACGCATGCCCAAGGCAGCATGACGTCGCGGGCCTCGAACCCTTCTTCGAGCCACGCGTTCGATGTCTCGCGCTCACCCAGGCGGAGATAGACCCTCGCCAGACTGCTAGCTGCCGGATGCGGCCGCGGGGAACCGGTCTCCAGACGCGCCACAATCTCACGCGCACACTCGAAATCTCCGAGGCAGGCATGCAGGAACGCTATGTCTGCCAGGATGGTGGGGTGTTCTCCTCCGAACCGGACCGCCGTTTGCAAAGACTCTATTGCCTCCCGGTATCTTTCCTGTCGCTCGTGAATATATCCGAGCACCCAGTGTGCTTCTGCGAAGTGGGACTCCAGGGCGAGTGCCGCTTCGACTCGCCACTCGGCGTCGCCAAGCTCGCCTGCAAAGTACGGAACCAAGGCAGTATGGGTTTGGATCACCAGACAAAGGGGATCGAACTCGATTGCCCGCTTGAACGAGTCTTCGGCTTCGGTGACGCGCCGCCGCAGAGCAAGGAAGAGTCCCTTGAGATGCCATGCCTCTGC
>JAOAPP010000634.1 GCA_025462985.1 Bryobacterales bacterium
TTCGCGAACTCTGCCGCTGACGCTCTATCCTCAATGCCGATCTCTCGCGTGCTACATAGCTTATCGCCATCCGTTTATCATTCGGAGGATGACCCCCCGCCTTCTTGCCCTTCTGCTTCCCCTCGCATGCCTGAACGCGCAGACGCCGGAAACTCTCATCTCCGCAGCGCTCGTCGAACAAATCTCCGCATGGAACAAAGCCGACCTCCCGCGCTTTGCCGCTACTTACGCCGAACACTGCACGCTCGTAGGCAAAGACATCACCCAAGTCACTCGTGCCCAGGTGCTCGCGCACTACACGCAAAACTATCCGTCGCCGGCCAAGATGGGCCACCTCACTTTTTCCCGCCTCAACATCACAATGCTTGACGAACGAAATGCCATAGCCGTTGGTCACTGGCATCTTGATCGCGATCCGGCTTCGGGCGGTCCGGTAGGCGGCGTCTTCAGCCTGGTATTCCAAAAGCAGAACGACGCCTGGGTCATTATTCTCGACCACACCTCCTGACTACCGAATGCTTGCATGATCGCCAAAATCAAACCAATCATCTATCAGCTGCTCATCCGCTACTTCGGGAACACAAACGAAACGAATCGCTGGGCTGGGGGCATCGCCACCAATGGCTGCGGCAAGTTCGCCGACATCAATAGCGCCGCTATCGAATCGCTGAAGCAGTTCGGTGCAACCCACATCTGGCTTACCGGCTGCTTGCGTCAGGCAACGCTCACCGACTACTCCGATCTCGGACTCCCCGCGGACGATCCCGATATCGTAAAGGGCCGCGCCGGATCGTTCTATGCAGTCCGCGATTACTTCGATATCTGCCCCGACTACGCCATTGACCCAGCAGATCGCATCGCCGAATTCGAAGCCTTAGTTGCGCGCCTACATGACGCAGGGCTCAAAGTGCTCATCGACTTCGTTCCGAACCATGTGGCCCGCAGCCATCAGTCCCTCATCCGCCCCGACCTGAATTTTGGCGATGGCGACGACCAGACTGTATTCTTCTCTCCCAATAACAGCTTTTACTATCTGGTAGACCCGCCCGGCCAACAGCTCCGCTTGAGCCATCCTGTTTCATGGCAGCCCGAAGGCGTGGTGTTCGATAACCGCTTCGAACCGGAAAGTGGTTTGCCAGGCCGCATCCCCAAAGCGACCGGCGACGCCTCGAAAGATTGGATCACCTCCAGCCCCAGCGAGGTCGAATGGTACGAATCCATCAAGCTCAATTACGGTCTCGACATCATCGAGGGAACCAGCCACTTCAACCCCATCCCTCGGACCTGGCTCATCATGGATCAGGTTCTCGCTTACTGGCAGGAAAAAGGTGTTGACGGGTTCCGCTGCGACATGGCTCATCTTCTTCCGAAGGAAGCCTGGTCGTATCTCATCGGCAACGCCCAAACCGAAAGCCGCAATCCGGAAACATACTTTCTCGCCGAAGCCTACATCGGCTCCCGCCCTCACGATCCCATCGAGCGCTTAGACGATCTGCTGGACGTCGGCTTCGACGCGGTGTATCACGACAACTCCTATAACCGCCTCTACGACCTCTACCGGGGAGGCAGTCAGGACGCCTACGCTAACGAAATGAACACCCTGACCGACCGCCAGCGCAACACCGCGGTCGAGTATCTCGAGAATCACGACAAGCCCCGCGTTGCGGCTTCGATAGCGAAGAGTGGCTTCGGCTCTCTCGATGCAAACTACCAGCTGGCGCCGCTGCAATTCCTTTACAGCCGCGCACCAGTCCTGCTCCTCAACGGCCAGGAAGTAGGCGAACCGGGCGCAGGTGCGGAGGGTTTCAGCGGAGATGACGGCAGAAGCACTTTCTTCGATTACTGGTGCATGCCAGAATTTGCCAAGTGGGTGAACAACCGGCGCTACAACGGCGCCCGGCTCTCAGATGAGCAGAAGCAGCTCCGTCGCTATCTCTCCGAGCTGTTTGATTTGTGTCAGCACGAGTTAGTGCGGGCCGGCAGTCATTGGGGACTAAAGTATTTCAACCGCCAATCGGCCTTCGCCGATTGCCCGGACGACCTGTATACTTACGCTCGCTTTGCATCCGGCTTGGGTCAGCTTCTCCTGGTAGTTACAAATTTCCGCTCAGGGCCAACAGAGGGACAGATCAGAATCCCGACCGACCTCGCCCATCGAGCAAACCTGCCAGAACAACTGACTGTTCATCTCGTTTTCGATCGCACCGGAGCAAAACGACAAGCGATCGCAGAAAATCTAACCCACACTGAATTAGCCGACAAAGGGTTTTCAGTCACACTTCGGAACCAGGACACTCACGTGTATCTGATCGCAGGTTAATTGTCTCTGAGACTACAGACGGTCCCGCACTACTGCCAGTAGCTTTTATTCGTTGAAACGTTACCTCCCCAAAAATGCTTCAAACGGGCAGGAAGGAGAATTATGCGCAATTTGATAAAGAACAGCGTGGTTGCCGGCTTGATCAGCTTTGGCATAGTCGGCGGCGCTGCTGCAATAGCTCAGGCTCCAGGGGGCGCAGGTGGAGCGGGCGGGGCAGGGCAGGGGCAGCAGCCATCCCGACCCCAGGTGCCTACCAGTCCGGACATGAACGGTCCGGCAGCCGGTCAGGCCGGCACCCCCTCATCCAGCAAAGCCGCTGACGAGAAGTTCGCGAAAGAAGCGGCGGTCGGCGGCTTGGCGGAAGTCGAGCTCGGTAGAATCGCTTCCCAAAAGGCGTCCAGCGATGCAGTGAAACAGTTCGGACAAAAGATGGTTGACGACCATACGAAGGCCAACGACGAACTGAAGCAGGTGGCGAGCCAGTCGAACCTCACGCTTCCCACCACGCTCGATAAGAAGCATCAGTCCATGGTCGCGAAGATGTCGGCAATGTCCGGCCCGGACTTCGATAAGGCATACGTCAAGGACATGGTGAAAGACCACGAGAAGGACGTCAAAGAATTTCAGAACGAAGCCGATAAGGGAACTGACCCGAACCTGAAGCAATTCGCCACGAAGACGCTTCCCGTTCTGCAGGGCCATCTCGCTTCCATCAAAGCGATCAGCCAGCAAACCGGCGGCGGCGGGAAATAAACGAAAGTAAGTAGGCGACAGCGTGGTCGCCTCGGCGGCCGCGCTAACGCTTGGACAGATCTCTTATCCAGATATCTTTAAACTGCATGTTGCCCCGGCCTCCCGCATGCAACTGCAGAGCAATTGTGCCATCGGGCGCTCCCGGTTTTGGATCGGTAAAGTCGATCATGGGAACCCCGTTCAACCGCGAACGATACCTGCTTCCGACAACCTCCACAAGGTAATCGTTCCAGTCGTCCATCCTCACAACACTCTCGTTTTCGGGAGCCGGCCACACCACCCATTGCCGTCCGTCCTCCGCGTAAACTCCGCCCGTGTGGTGCATCATGTTGCAGTCAATCTCAAACTGCATGCCTTGGGTGACGTCCGCCGTCCCGGGCTTAAACGCGCTGTGAAAAAACACGCCGCTATTCCCGTCCCCCACGCATTTGAAACGGAGCGACAGCTGAAAATCCGTATACCGTTTCTCGGTCTCCAGATACCCGTAATCCTTGGTCAGCCCTTTTCCGTGAATCAGCCCGTTCTCTACGGACCAGCTCTCGTTACCT
>JAOAPP010000659.1 GCA_025462985.1 Bryobacterales bacterium
GCAGACTTCATCTCAACGGCCACTTTGACCCCCGGTGCTGACGGTGCAACGGGCTCGAGCGGAAGCGGAACGGTCAGCCTCGACTACAACTCCGCCGCCGAGATATTCACGTACACCTTGTCATGGGCGAATCTCACTGGCGACGCGACCATGGCACACATTCACCACGGGGCTCCCGGGGTGGCGGGTCCCGTCCTAATTCCTTTCTTCATGTCGCCCCTGCCCGCAACCGACTCCATCAGCGGGACGCTCTCGCAAACCGACGTCACGCCTGCCGACGGCATCGGCACCGTCGCACAAGTCGCGCTAGCTATCCAAGCCGGCGACGCCTACGTGAACATACACACAGGGGCGTATCCTGCCGGCGAATTGCGCGGGCAGCTTGCAGTGACGTCCAGCGCCACTCCCGAACCCTCTACCACCGGTCTGTTGTTGCTTTCATTGACCGGAACAGCGGGTTTCGTCTTCATTCGCCGTCGCGCCCGGTCGAACTGAACCGGAAACGCGGACCAAAAAAAGGCGGACACCTGGAAGGTGTCCGCCGTCAAACAATTCAACTTCATTCGTGGTGTGCTTAGCTCGCCAGAGCCAGTGATCCGATCCTAAGATCCGGAATCACCAGCGCCAGCACTTCCTCTACTCGATCCACAAAGTGGAACTGCATCTCCTGCCGCACATGGTCCGGCAGTTCCCGCAGATCTTTCTTATTCGCCTGCGGCAGAATCACGCGCCGAATTCCAGAGCGTCTCGCCGCCAGCACTTTTTCCTTCACGCCGCCGATAGGAAGCACCAGTCCGGTCAAAGTGACCTCGCCAGTCATAGCCGTATCGCTGCGTGCTGGAAGTCCGGTATAGAGCGACGTCATCGCCGTCGTCATTGTCACACCTGCCGAAGGCCCGTCTTTCGGAATGGCGCCAGCTGGCACGTGGATATGAACCAGGTTGTCCTTGATCTTTTCCGGATCAACGCCCAAGTCCGCCGCATGCGACCAGATGTAGCTTTGCGCAATCTTTGCAGATTCCTGCATGACCTCGCCGAGCTGTCCCGTGATCGTCATGCCCTTGCCGTTCGGTAGCAGGGCGCTCTCGATGTAGAGAACGTCACCGCCGCTTTCCGTCCAGGCCAGTCCGGTGGAAACACCCGGCGGCACCGTTTTGCGCATCTGCTCCGGCAGGAAGATCTCCGGCCCTAACAAATCGGTCAACGATTCCGGCGTCACGAGCACCTTCTCCGCCTTCTGTTCCGCCAACTGCAGCGTCACCTTGCGAGCGACTCTGGCAATCGCGCGTTCCAGTCTGCGAAGACCCGCTTCGCGGGTGTAGCCGCGAATCACGCCACGCAAGCCCTCGTCCGTAAACTCGAGCTCCGCTTCTGTCAATCCAGCCGCCTTCATCTGCTTCGGAATCAGGTAGCGCCGCGCAATCTGCTCTTTCTCTTCTTCGCTATATCCCGACAGCCGGATCAACTCCATGCGATCGAGTAGCGGTTGAGGAATCGTATCCAACGCGTTGGCCGTCGTGATGAACAACACCTTCGACAAGTCAAACGCCAGATCCAGATAATTGTCGCGGAATGTCTTGTTCTGTTCCGGATCAAGCACCTCAAGCAGGGCCGCTGCCGGATCGCCCCGGAAGTCTCGCCCCAACTTGTCGATTTCATCCAGCAACAGAACCGGGTTGCTTGCGCCCGCACGCCTCATAGCCTGCAGGAGCCGTCCGGCCATTGCGCCGATGTAAGTCCTGCGGTGTCCGCGCAGTTCCGCTTCGTCATGCATGCCACCAAGGCTGAATCGCTCGAACTTGCGACCGAGCGCCTTAGCGATCGACTGACCCAACGAAGTTTTACCCACCCCGGGAGGTCCGACGAAGCAAAGAATCGGAGCCTTTGCATCCGGATTGCGCTTCAACACGCTCAACTGCTCAAGAATGCGTTCCTTGATCTCCTTCAATCCGAAGTGATCCGCATCCAGCACCTCGCGTGCGTGAGCGATGTCTAAGTTATCTTCCGTGAAAGTGTTCCACGGAAGATCGAGCATGAACTCCAGATACGTACGCGTGACGTGGAAGTCGGGAGCTCCGGCCGGCAGCTTCTCCAGCCGCGCCATCTCGCGCTCAAACTCTTTCTTCGCTTCTTCCGGAAGGTTAGCCTTCTCAAACCGCTCGCGCAGTAATTCGAGTTCTGCCTTCTCGCCGTCCTTCTCGCCCAACTCCTGCTGAATCGCCCGCAGTTGCTGTCTCAGAAGATACTCGCGCTGCTCCTTCGACATTTCGTCGCGAGCCGTTGAGGCAATCTTCTGTCTCAACTCCAGCACCTGGATTTCGTGGTAGAGGAAGGCGTGGATCAGTCTCAGCGCATCGGCGCGAGTCTCCGCTTCCAGCAGCTTCTGCTCCTTAGCCAGATCCAGGCTGAAAACGCTTGCGAGCAAGTAGGCAACGCCTAGTGGGTCGTTGCTCGATGCCAGCATTCTCGTCAGCTCATTCGCCGACTGTGGTTGAGCTAGTCCGATTGCCTTTCCTGCAAGCTCCAGCAAAGCGCCCGAAAGTGCCTCCACTTCCGACCCGCCGTCTTCCGGCAGCGGCAGTGTGCGGAATTTCGCGCTAAGGAAGGATTCGCTCGAATCGAGCTTCACAACCACCACGCGCTCCACGCCGAGCACCAGGATCTCTAACATCCCCTGGCCAGAGCGTGAAGATTTTCGGATGACTGCCTTCGTCCCGATCGTATACAGGTCATCCTGCTGCGGGACCTCCACCTGGGGGTCTCGCTGCGCAATCAGGATAATCTCTTTTTCTTCTGTCTTCAGTGCCGCTTCTACCGCTTTCACGGAACTTTCACGTCCCACTGACAGCGGTAACATCAACCCCGGAAACAGAATCGTGTTCTTTAGCGGCAATGCCGGGAGAACATTAAAATCCGTGTTTGCCATTATTCTTACCTGTCACTTCGATGCACCATCACAGCCGAAAGCTGCGATTTCTTGCGTCTGGTGCACTCACGTTTGCAAGGCTCCAAAAAAAACCCGGACGGTGCTGCTCCACCATCCGGGTCTCGTTTAGTTCTCGTATCAGCGGGACTTCACCACTAAATACGTTTAAACCCTTGCCGAAGTTCCAGGGCCGGCGAAATTAAATTGCCGGCCCTCTTCGGCTTACTTGGCTGGAACTACCAGGAATCGGGTGAAACCGCCATGATTAACGGTCACCAGGACTGATTTGCCTTGTGCCCCGTTAATCAATTGGGTGAAATCCTGGACGCTCGCGACCGGCTTCCGGTCCACGCCCGTGATTACGTCCCCTTGACCGATTCCACTCCCGGCAGCAGCGCTCCCCTGGTCGACGTCGGTCACGATGACGCCCTTGGTCGTTGGGGGAACATTTACCTGCTGCGCCAGCTCCGGAGTGAGAGGCTCAACCGTGATTCCTCTGGCGGACGTGTTGCCGCCACTGTCGTTCTCATCGGAGCCGTTGTCCCTTCCCTGGCCACGCTTGCCTTCGGCCCATTCAAGACCCGTCGGACGTTGTCCCAGCGTGACACTGAGCTTCTGAGGCTGACCATTGCGAACCACATCAAGGTTCACCGTCTCGCCCGGAGCATGCTGGGTTACGGCGAGGGTCAACTCGGTTGAATCCTGTACTTTGGCGCCGTTAATCGCCGTGATCACGTCGCCCGTCTTCAAACCGGCCTTCTCACCAGGACCCCCCGGAGATATGTCCGTAACCACTGCTCCGTGCGTATCCTTCAGTCCGAACTGTTGCGCCAGTTCCGGGCTCAACGCCTGCAGGGTCACGCCGATATAACCGCGCGATACCTTGCCGGTCTTGATGATCTGGTCCATTACGCTCCTGGCCAGATTCACCGGGACCGCGAAGCCGATGCCGATGTTGCCAGCCTCACCGCCGAAGCCGCTGCTCCCGCTGATGATGGCGGTGTTCATGCCGATCAGTTGGCCTTTGGCATTAATCAGAGCCCCTCCCGAGTTGCCCGGGTTGATCGCCGCATCGGTCTGAATGACGTTCTGGATGTGTCCCTGACCTTCCAGGCTGCGGCCTTTGGCGCTCACAATGCCCATCGTCACTGTATGGTCGTAGCCAAACGGATTTCCGATCGCAAAGCAAAGATCGCCCACTCGGGCCGCATCGGAGTTACCGAGCGGCAACGCCGGCAGATCGCCAGCGTCGATCTTTACAATCGCGACATCTGTTTGTGGGTCCGCGCCGACGACCTTGGCCGTAAACTCGCGTTTGTCGAGCAGCGTGACCTTCACTGTCGTAGCCTTCTCGACTACGTGGCTATTCGTCAGAATATATCCGGCGGGATTGATGACCACGCCCGAGCCGAGACCTGACTGTCGTTCCGCCCGCGGCCGGCCGTTGCCGTTGCCGCCGAAAAACTGCCGGAAAAACGGATCGGCCGAAAACGGATTCTGTCCCTGTTGCTCGGACGCCTTCACGACGCGCGTCGATTGAATGTTGACCACCGATGGCGACGCCTTTTCTATAATGTCGGCGAAGGAGTTCGATAGTCCTTCCACTTGCCTTGTGGCCGTGTCCGCTCGTGCCGTCACATATACGGGCGAGTTACTTGTGTGGTTCGCCACTGCGAACGCCGCGATCAAGCCACCGCCGATCGAAGCCGCTAACAGCGTGAGAATTGCTGTCGAGCGACGAAATTGAACTGTGTTTGACATCTACTCAAACCTTCCTTTGGCGGCTCAATGCTATTTGGTGGCCGCACCCTTTCTTTGTGTTTGACGCAGTAGATCGAATTTCGATTCCTGTGCAACACGCAGCCGGATCAAACCCCGACTGCGCTCTCGCTCCTTGTTTGTTGCACGTCGAACCGAAGCTCGGGCTTATCCCCATCCTGATCTACAAAGATGGTTTGGCCCCCGCGGACCTCCCCGCTCAAGATCTTCTTGGCTAGCGGAGTCTCCACTTCGCGCTGTATCGCACGCTTCAGCGGTCTGGCGCCGTAGTTGGGATCGTAGCCTTCCCGAACCAGCAAAGTCCGTGCCGCATCCGTCAGTTCCAGAGCGATGTGCCGCTCCTGGAGTCTTGCCCGTAGGCCAGCAAGCTGGATATCCACGATTTTTTTCAACTGTTCTTCACTCAGAGAGTGGAAAACGATAATCTCATCCAGCCGGTTCAGGAACTCTGGCCGGAACGCCTGCCGCAGTTCACTGAGTACGGCTTCTTTCATGCGGCGATATCCATCACCGTCGAAAGTGCCCCTGTACTCCAAAATCCGATGACTGCCGATATTCGAGGTCATAACAACGATGACGTTTTTGAAGTCAACCGTCCGTCCCTGTCCATCGGTTAGCCTCCCGTCGTCCAAAACCTGCAACAGCGCGTTGAATAC
>JAOAPP010000731.1 GCA_025462985.1 Bryobacterales bacterium
AGGTAGTAAAACCAGCCGCGGCCCGCCCCGGCCGTGAACATGAGGGAAAGGACGCGTTGGTAATGCTCGCGGTTGGGGTTGGTGGCGATGATTCTGAAATGCTCCACCAGAAATGCGATTCCGCCGAGCATCACGACGAGCGAAACAATGATGATGGCCAGCGTGCGTTGAGCGATTTTGGCAGTTGGTTCGCGAAAGGCCTTGACGCCGTTGCTGACCGCCTCGACGCCGGTCAAGGCGGTGCATCCGCTCGCGAAGGCTTTGAGGAGGAGCCATATGCCTGCCACCGCGCCTGCGGACTTCACTTCGGGCATAGGAGCTTCCGGCGTTGGGTGTCCTCCCGCGGCGATGGTCTTTACCACTCCAAGCACAATCGCAGCCAACATACAGCCGAGAAACAGATAGGTGGGCACCATGAAGATGCCTCCGGCTTCGCTGACCCCACGCAGATTGACCACCGTGATGATTGCCAGAGCCAGCAGACATAACAGAAGAGTACGTGAGTGAAGCGAGGGTGCGGCCGAGACAAGAGCGCCGATTCCGGCCGAGATGCCGACTGCGGCTGTGAGGACGTAATCGATCATGAGCGCGGAGGCGGCCAGCAATCCGGAGAAGGCTCCGAGGTTTTCGCGCGCTACCGTGTAGGATCCGCCGCCGCCCGGATAGGCAGCGATCGTTTGACGGTACGAAAAGAAGACAACGATCAGGAGGGCGATGGTACTGAGGCTGAGAGGAAGTATGTAGGAAAGTCCGGCTGCACCGAGGGGAATCAATAACGTCAGTGCCGCTTCAGGTCCATAGGCCGCGGAGCTGAGTGCATCCAGGCCAAAGATGGGAACGCCCTTGACAACTCCGATTTGCTGGGCGCGCTCGTCAGAGCTCGGAATCGGACGTCCGATCAGGAAATCAATGATTGACAATTCGGTAATGCCTCTTCGGTGAGTAGACGCCTAAACGCCGGATTCGCGTCGCTTGAAGATCGTTTGAGATGTGAATGGCTGTGGCGCCCATTCAATGCTAACCTGAGGCAATCGTTACCCTCTATGGCATGGAATGACCGTGAACTCGGAATGCATCGCCGTATCACTCGGCGTGATTTTCTGGACGGTGTAGCGATTTCGACGGCTGCCATTCTTGGTTCGCGAGGGTTCGGCGAGACGGCCGAGTATTATCCGCCGACTTTGACGGGCATGCGCGGCGATCACGATGACATCTACCGAGTGCCGCATGCGATCCGGGATCACAGGTACTGGCAGAACGCCGGTCCAGCAAGCGAGACGGGCGAAGTTTACGATCTGGTGATTGTCGGCGGTGGAATTAGTGGACTGGCGGCGGCTTATTTCTACAGGAAAGAGCATGGCAACGACCGCCGGATCCTTATCCTTGATAACCACGACGATTTTGGCGGGCATGCCAAGCGCAACGAGTTTCATCAAACCGGGAGGAAGCTGCTGGGTTACGGCGGGACGTTTTCGATCGAGAGCCCGTCGCCATATAGCCGAGTCGCGCGCGGATTAATGGATGAACTGGGCATCGACGTGGAGTCGAGTGCGCGTGTGTTTGATCGGAACCTGTATCCGGAACTTGGCCTAAGTCCGGCCGTCTTTTTCGACCGGGAGCATTTTGGGAAAGACGTACTGGTGGTGGAACCTGTGCCGGAGAGTTATTCGCAACCGTCGCCGAAGCGCACGGCGGATGAGCGCTGGCATATCTTCTTCGGCGCGGCTCCAATCACAGAAGAGGCGAAGCGCGATTTGCGGCGCTTGTACGACGACAAGAAAGATTATCTTCCCGGGCTCACCTCCGATGAGAAGAAAGCGCGCCTGGCGCGGATGAGCTATGCTGCGTTTCTGACTGATTGCGTGGGTACTCATCCGGATGTCCTGAAATATTTGCAGGCCCGGCCGTATAGCTTGTTTGGGCTTGGGATCGACGCCGTGCCGGCTCAGGATGCATGGGGACTGGGCTTTCCAGGATTTCAGGGAATGAATCTCGATCCGAAGCCAGGCAAAGGTCAAAACCATGACGCGATTCGGACAGAGGAAGGCGAGCGTTATTTTTATCACTTCCCAGACGGAAACTCTTCGATTGCACGCTTACTTGTTCGCAGGCTGATTCCGGGAGCAGTCGCTGGGCGGGATGCGATCGACATCGTGGATGCCCATACGACGTACGCGCTGCTCGATAGCAAAGAATCGACAACGCGGATCAGATTGAATAGCACGGTCGTACGCGTCGAGCAAAAAGGAATTTCGGCGCTGAATAAGGAAGTAGAAGTCACGTACGTGCAGCGCGGCGGTCTGCAAAAGGTTCGCGGCAAGCAGGCCATCCTGGCGTGCTGGCATGTGATGATCCCATATATCTGTACTGAGTTGCCCGATGAGCAGAAGAAGGCGCTTGCGTTTGCGGTGAAGGTGCCGCTGGTTTATACGAATGTTGTCCTGAAGAACTGGAAAGCGTTCCAGAATTTGGGTGTGAGCGCAGTATATGCGCCGGGCAGCTTTCACAGTGAGATGAACCTGGACCTGCCGGTGAGCCTGGGCAATTATCGATGTCCGCGAGATCCGTCGAGTTCGATTGTAGTTCATATGCAGAAAGTGCCGTGCCATCCAGGTCTGCCGGCGCGGGCGCAGCATCGGGCAGGCCGCCGGGAACTGCTTGAAACGAGTTTTGAAACGTTTGAGCGTAATATCCGCGATCAGATGGCGCGTACTCTGGCAGCCGGTGGTTTCAATCCGGGCAGAGACATTGCCGCGATCACCGTGAATCGCTGGCCGCATGGTTACGCTTATCAGTACAACTCACTGTGGGACCCATTTTGGTTGGAGGGAAACGAAGGACCCTGCGCGGTGGCGCGGAAGCCTTTCGGGCAGATTGCAATTGCTAACTCCGACTCGGGCGCGTACGCCTACACGGATTGCGCGATTGATCATGGATACCGCGCAGTACAAGATTTGATGCGCAGTACTTGACTGGCAGTTCGGATACGACAAGAGGATTATGGCTACTGTGACTGCGGGCGGGAGCCCGGTCTTCAATTCGCACGACGCGAAATACGGATACAACCGGTTCCTGCTGTTAGTGGCAGGACTCGGCGGGTTGCTTTACGGCGTGGACGTCGGAATAATCGGCGGTGCACTGCCTTACCTGGAGGCGACCTCGGGCCTGAACGCGGGAGAGTTATCGATCATCGTCGCTGCCGTCTTGCTTGGGAGTGTGATTTCCACGCTGTTTGCTGGAGTGCTTGCCGATTGGATGGGCCGAAAGCCCTTGATGGTTCTGAGCGGACTCACGTTTGTCGTGAGCATCCCGATGATTGCGCTATCGCACGGCTATGGACCACTGTTCTATGGCCGGCTGTTGCAAGGAATCAGCGGCGGATTCATCGGCGTGGTGGTTCCGCTCTATCTGGCAGAGTGCCTGGTGGCTTCCACGAGAGGAAAGGGAACAGGAATCTTTCAATGGCTGCTGACGCTTGGCATTGTTGCTGCGGCCGCCATCGGCATCTATTTTAGTTACCGGGTGGAAGACGTCGCACGGCTGTCCGATGCGGCTACGTTGTTTGCGTTCAAAGACCAGGCATGGCGGCGCATCTTCTGGGTATCCCTGCCGCCGGGGATCTTGTTTGTGATCGGTAGCTTGCTAGTCGCGGAATCCCCGCGGTGGCTGTTCCGGAAGGGTAAGAAAGACGCTGCCTTAGCCGCGCTGGCGCGATCCCGGTCGGCAGAGCAGGCCAAGTTGGAGCTTGCCGAGATGGAAGAGACTTCGGCCGGCGAGACGGCTAAGCTTTCAACCGGCGCAAAGGCTAAGGAGTCACTGCTTCGGCGGAAATATGTGATTCCCTTTCTGCTTGCCTGCGTAATTCTTTTTTGTAATACAGCGACTGGAATCAATTCGATTATCGGCTACAACACGAACATTCTGCTCGGCAGCGGGCTTTCCGATCTTCAGGCCCATTGGGGCTATGTCATTTTCACGGTCGTCAACTTCCTGGTGACGATTGGCGGCTTGACTTTGGTGGACCGGAAGGGGCGCAAGTTCCTGCTAACGGTCGGAACGGCGGGAATCATTGTTTCGCTTCTCGGTACGACATTCCTGTTTCATCGGACGGAAAAGCTGGCGCTGGACTGCAAGGCATCCCTGCAGTCGATGATCAGTTCCGATCAGACTTTGACGTTATCCTTCGATGGCGCAGAAGCTAGAAGGCTTCTGCTGGCACAGGGCGACGCGGGAAGGTCGATCGATAGCGCGCGAGCGGCGCTGACCGTGATCTACTCGTACGGCGATTTTACGGCGGCGACCAATGTGGCGAGATCCGACGAGAAGACGGCGATCAAGATCACGCGTGAAAGCTGCGTGCCCGCCAATCGCGTGGAAGCGTTTTGCAAGAATCCCTTTGCGAGTCTGGATGCTGCGCGAGCGGCGCCGCTAAAACTTGACCGAGCTTTGATCAGCCCGGTTCCCCAATCTTCGAACGGCTGGATGGTTGCGATCAGCCTGTACCTCTTCATGGCGTTTTATGCGCTTGGCCCCGGTGTTTGTGTCTGGCTGGCGCTCTCGGAATTGATGCCGACAAGAATCCGGTCAAATGGCATGAGCATCGCGCTTGTCATCAACCAGCTCGTGTCGACTACGCTGGCGGCGATCTTTCTACCAGTGGTCAGCAAGCACGGATACTCGACCATGTTCTTTGTCTTTGCAGCCTTCACCGGTGTCTATTTTGTGACCGCGGTGTTTTTCCTTCCGGAGACCAAGGGCAAAACCCTCGAGGAGATTGAGGAGCATTTCGAAGGGAGAGGCGGAGCAGGAACGCTGGCTCGAAATTGACTACCCCACGGCTTTCATGTAAGGTTTCTGGGTATGCCAACATCCCTGTCCTCGCAGGAAATTTCGGAACTGACGCGCAAGCTCAATTACGGAACATGGCGGTTTCAGAAGGGCTGGAATCCTCTGCACGTGGCGGACGCGGAAGGATGTTACTTCATCGACGGAAACGGCAAGCGGTATCTCGATTTTTCGTCGCAACTCATGTGCGTCAATTTGGGGCACAAGAATCAGGCTGTCATTAGTGCCATTGAGGCGCAGGCACGCGCGCTGCCTTACATTGCGCCGGGTTACGCAACCGATGTTCGGGCGGAATTGAGCCAGCTGCTGCTGGAGGTTCTGCCCGAAGGTTTAGAAAAGTTTTTCTTTACTACTTCCGGGACTGAGGCGAACGAGGCTGCTTTCAAGATCGCGCGCATGTGCACGGGCAAGACGAAGATCATTGCTCGCTATCGCTCTTACCACGGTTCGACGACAGCTTCGATTGCTGCTACCGGAGACCCGCGGCGATGGGCTGTGGAGCCTGCCGGCAAGGGCCAGGGTTTTATCTTTGCACCGGAAGTAAATTGCTACAAGTGCCCGATTAAGCACCGCTACCCGGAGTGCGATATCGCCTGTGCCGATTACCTGGAGCACATGATCGAGAACGAGAGCGACGTAGCAGCGGTGCTTGTGGAGCCGGTCGTGGGTACCAACGGCGTGCTGATTCCACCTCCCGAATATTTGCCTCGACTGCGACGCATTTGCGACCGGCACGGCGTCCTGCTAATCGCCGACGAGGTAATGAGCGGATGGGGACGCACCGGGAAATGGTTCGCCGTGGATCACTGGGATGTTAGACCCGACATTCTGGTGACCGCAAAAGGAATCACTTCGGCGTATGTTCCGCTAGGCCTCTGCGCGACGACACAGAAGATAGCAGATTACTTCGAGGAGCACTATTTTGCGCACGGACATACATACGAGGCGCATCCCATTACGCTCGGGCCGGCTATCGCCACGATACGGGAGATGCGCCGTCTGCAACTGGTGGAGCGTTCAGCAGAGATGGGCGAGTATTTGGGTGAGAAGCTCAGGCATTTAGGCACGAAGCATCCGTCGGTTGGTGACGTTCGAGGGATGGGTCTGTTCTGGGCCGTCGAGCTGGTGAAGAATCGGGCGACGAAGAAGCCCTTGAACTCCAAGGAGGACAAGGTAAGTGGGAAGCTGCTGGTGGTTGATCAGGTCAGTGCGGAAATGATGAAGGCCGGGGTTGCGATAAATCCGTGGATTAGCCATTTCGTTATTGCTCCGCCGCTGATTATTGAGAAGGCGGATATCGATTTTGCGGTGGCCGCCTTTGATTCGGCTTTAGAGATTGCCGATGCGTACGTTGAGTAATTGCTATGCCGTTCACTCAGTGGATACACTCGAGATCATCAATCCCGCCATGGCGGAAGTCCTCGATGAGGCGAATTACACAGCACCGAGATTTTCGTGCCGGTGCTGACCTTGAGCAAGGCCGAGGATCTGGGACAGGTTTCTCGGCGTCGTACATGCGCAGGGAAGAGACGCTGTCGAGTTTTATACGGGCAAAAAGGTCGTGATTGAGCGATGGCCCAAAGAGTGGTCGCGAAAGCTCTAGTGCTGTGTGCCTAGAATGTGAGCGGCGTGTTGACCCAGATCAAGACCGCCTCGGCCTTGGACGGGTTAAACCAACGGTGCCCGAGATTGCTTTCAAACCAGAAACTGTCGCCTGGTTTCAATGTGTGGCACTCCCATTCATCGAGCC
>JAOAPP010000733.1 GCA_025462985.1 Bryobacterales bacterium
GAAAATTTACCAAGTATTTCTTACTTACTTAAGGCCGTCCACGGGGGCGCGAAGCCGACCTATTCCCGCCTAGAACCCGAAGACAGCCAGAACGGCCTTGACCACGTGATCGATGATGATCGGATCTTTTACGGAGCAGAGAACGGCGAGGAAGCAAATGGTGTGCATGGCTGAAATCCCTTTCGCACATGAACTTCCCACGCGGCACCCCCATTTTGACTCGAAAATGTGGCACTAAACTATTGAAAATAAACGATAAAAGACTTGAGCCATTTTTGTGACCGGGATGTCTGGTTCAGAATGGAACCCGATCCGGCACCCTGGTCCCGCTTTGATCAAAGGCTGACGCGGGCCTCTGACTCCGGTATACTTGTGGAGAAGCTCTTTCCCTTCTAGGAACCCGTGCGTCTATCGCCGTATCAGCCAGAGGCGAATTGACGTTCAGGAAAAACTGCTAGCGCATCTTAGTCATGTTCGATAACCTGTCCGACAAGCTGCAGCGGGTCTTCAAAAACCTGCGCGGCGAAGGAAAACTATCCGCTGCCAATATGGAGGAGGCTCTCCGGGAGATCCGGGTCGCTCTTCTCGAGGCAGACGTCCATTTCAAAGTAGTTAAGCAGTTCATCGAACAGGTGAAAGAGAAGGCCATGGGCGAGGACGTGCTGACTGCGCTATCACCCACCCAGCAGGTCGTCAAAATCGTCCGGGATGAGATGACGAAAATGCTGGGCACCCATCAGTCCCGGCTTCGGTTCGCTAACGAGCCGCCGACCGTGGTGATGATTGTGGGCCTCCAGGGTTCGGGAAAGACCACCAGTGCCGCGAAGCTGGCCCGCTTTCTGACTAAAGAAGGCAGCAGGCCGGAACTCGTGTCAGTAGACGTTTACCGTCCGGCTGCTCGCCACCAGCTCAGCATTCTGGCCAAGAACGTGGGGACGCCGATCTATGAAGGAACGGCGGAAGAAACAAAGCCGCTGGAACTTGCGCGTTCAGCCCGCCGCGACGCCATGCAAACCGGCCGCGATCTCCTTTTAGTAGATACCGCCGGACGCCAGCATATAGATGAACAGCTCATGCAAGAACTGCACGAGCTTAAACAGGCCTTGAACCCGACGGAAATCCTGTTTGTCGCCGATGCGATGACCGGACAGGACGCGGTTCGCTCGGCCGATGAATTCCATAAACGGCTCGGGATCACCGGCGTGATTCTGACAAAGATGGATGGCGATGCTCGCGGGGGCGCGGCGCTCTCGATTCGGTCCGTCACGGGCCAGCCATTGAAATTTGTTGGCGCCGGCGAAAAGACCGACGCATTTGAGGCGTTCCATCCGGACCGGGTAGCGTCACGGATTTTGGGCATGGGCGACATGCTGTCGCTGATCGACAAGGTCCAGGAAACCATCGATCAGAAGACCGCCGAGAAGATGCAGGAGAAGCTTCTCGGAGATGAATTTACGCTCGAGGACTTTCGGGATCAGATCAAGCAGGTGAGAAAGCTCGGTTCGCTCGGCGGGCTCTTGAAGATGATGCCGCAGATCGGTCCGCTGAAGGATTTGAAGGACACCGATATCGACGAACAGAAGATCGACCGGGTGGTGGCGATGATCGATTCGATGACTCCGAAGGAGCGCCGGAATCACATGCTGATCAACGGGTCCCGCCGCCGTCGGATCGCGAAGGGAAGCGGAACCAGCGTGCAGGACGTCAATAGTCTCCTCAAGGAATACGCACAGGCGCGTAAAATGATGAAGAGCTTGACTGGTCCGGCCGGTTTCCTCGGCAAGAAATTGGGAAAAATGAAGATCCCGGGGCTTCCGGGTTTCTGAGTTCATGGTTTAAGGCGTTGCTGCCCAAGCGCGGCTTACGCCAGATACAAACTTTGTAAGAATAGGAAAGAAAAGGTTACATGTTAGCAATTCGTCTGGCGCGGTTCGGGGCCAAGAAAAAGCCGAGCTATCGGGTGGTCGTGATCGACAAAGAAAGAGCGAGAAACAGCCGCTCGGTGGAAGTGGTGGGATTCTATAACCCGATTGCCAAGCCGGCGCAGGTCGATCTGAAGCACGACCGCATCAATCATTGGATCAAGAATGGCGCGCAGCCTTCGGGGACAGTGAGCCGCCTGATGAGAAAGAATCCGGCTGTAGCTGAACAGCCCGTCACGGCATAGAGCCGCGGCTTTTTCGGACCGCTTTTCTGATTGCGGGTGCGTCCGCGGACTGATGCAGTGACGGGCGTCGCAAAGGGCCAACATGAACGACAGTAACGGCGTGAAGACGCTGGTAGAAGATATCGCCAAGGCATTGGTGGACACACCCGGCAGTGTGACGGTGAACGAAATCGCCGGCGAGCACGCCACCGTGTTTGAGTTACGCGTGGCCGATACCGATTTGGGCAAGGTGATTGGGAAACAGGGACGGACAGCGCGCTCTATCCGAACGCTACTGGGCGCCGTGGGAACCAAGTTGAACCGCCGCTTTTCTCTCGAAATCCTCGAATAGTTCCAGCTGTATGGACCGGGACAGGGTGGTATTGGCCGAGATTTCCCGGCCGCGAGGAATCCGGGGTGAGATGCTGGCGATCTCGCAAACCGATGTGCCAGGTCGGATCGAAGGACTGCGGCGGGCACAAGCGCGGTTGGCTGACGGATCCGATGTCGAAATTGAGATCAGCGAGGCTTGGCCCTATCGCGGAGATTGGGTGTTGAAGCTGGCTGGGGTAGATTCGATCGACGAAGCCGACCGGTTTCGCGGTGCGGATATCTGGGTCCCCTTGGCCGAGCGGGGCAGTTTGCCGGATGGTGAGTTTTTCCAGTCGGATTTGCTTGGCTGCACGATCGTGGACGAAGCGACCGGACGCGAGTTGGGCGTCGTCGACGGCTGGCAGCAATACGGCGGACCTTCTTTATTGCAGGTCCAGGTGGACGGGCGCGAAGTGCTGATCCCATTTGTGGAACAGATTTGCCGGAAAGTCGACAGCGAAGCCCGGATAATCCGGGTGGATCTGCCCAAAGGATTACTGGAGTTATAGGCCTGACCTGGATGTCGGCCTAATTGTTAGGTTCGTTTCGTAATATGCATTTCCACATCGTGACGATCTTTCCCGAGTTTTTCTCGGGGCCGTTCGAGCACGGCGTGATCAGCCGGGCAAAATCAGCCGGCCGGTTGGAAATTCAGATTCACGATCTGAGAAACTGGACCTACGACCGTCATAAAACGGTGGATGACCGGCCTTTTGGTGGCGGCGAAGGAATGCTATTGAAGCCAGAGCCCGTGTTTCAGGCGGTGGAGAGTATCCTGCCGGAGCGCCAGGCTGGTCAGCGGGTCATTTTACTTTCGGCGCAAGGCGGGAAATTCGACCAGAGCGTCGCGCGGGAGCTCGCGGAGCTCACGGATCTGGTCTTGGTTTGCGGCCGGTATGAGGGCGTCGACGAGCGCGTGGCGGAGCACTTGGTGGATGAAGAGATCTCCATCGGGGATTTCGTTTTGAGCGGTGGGGAACTCGGAGCCGCTGTGATTGTGGACACCGTAGCGAGGCTGCTGCCCGGTGTTTTAGGAAATGAAGACTCTTCGCGGAACGAAAGCTTCGCGGCGGAGAATGACGGATTGTTGGATTGCCCGCAGTACACCAGACCGGCGGAGTTTCGCGGCTGGAAGGTGCCCGATGTACTGCTGGGCGGGAATCATGAAGAAATCAGGCGATGGCGGCGGGCCGCCTCGCGCGAGAAAACCGGCCGTTTGAGACCTGATCTGATCGGCGGCGGCTCATAAAGAAGGCAGAGAGAAGAAATGCAAAACGCACTTGTCAGCAAATTCATCAGCAAGCACGCACGCACCACCGCGCATCCGGAGTTTCGTCCGGGCGATACCGTTCGTGTACACGTCAGAATCCGGGAAGGTGACAAGGAGCGTCTGCAGGCATTCGAAGGAACCGTGATTGCCCGGAAGAACATCGGAATGGGCGAGACCATCACCGTTCGCAAGGTAAGCTTCGGCCAGGGTGTTGAGCGCATTTTCCCGGTGAACGCGCCAGTGGTCGACCATATCGACATGGTTCGGACCGGCCGCGTCCGACGCGCCAAGCTGTACTACCTGCGCGGACTAAAGGGCAAGGCCGCTCGTCTGCGCGAGCGCGAGTAGGCCATCCCCACTTCGGCCTTGTGGTGCCGGAATCCGACGAAAAAATCGAAAAGGCTCGCCGGAAGCCCCACGTGGTCGGCGGTGAGGCGAAGTCTGTCCGCTGCGTCAGCTCATTTGAGCGAATCGCGCGGGAGCAGGGCTACAACGCCATCGCCGGAGTGGATGAAGTCGGCCGCGGCTGCCTTTTCGGTCCCGTCTATGCAGCGGCGGTAATCTTAGACCCGTCCCGGCCGATCCGCGGCCTGCACGATAGTAAAATTCTAGACAGCACACAACGCACGGAACTGGCGGCCCAAATCAAGGCGCGCTGCCTCGCTTGGTCGGTGGGTGCTGCTGACGTCTATGAGATCGATCAGATCAATATCTATCAGGCTTCACGCCTGGCAATGCGGCGTGCAGTTCAGAAGCTGACTGTCCTACCCGATTATCTTTTGATCGATGCGGTAAAGATCGACCTGCCCATTTTTCAACTCTCGCTTATCGATGGAGACGCCCGCTGCCGCGCAATTGCGGCCGCGTCGATTGTGGCCAAGGTGCATCGAGATGCCTGCCTTCAGCGTTGGCATGAAGTCTTCCCCCAGTACAACCTGGCGTCCAACAAAGGGTATTCAACGCCCGACCATCGGCGCGCTCTCCGGGAGCATGGCCCGACAATGATGCACCGCTTCAGTTTTGAGCCCGTTCGCGCCAGCACAAGACATTGTTTTTGGACCGGCTATTTCGAACAACCCGCTTCGAACCAGCAGAGGCCATCGAGTGAATAGCGGGACTCCGAACCAGATCGCCGAACATGAGCCGGCCGGCCCTGCTGCGACAAATAAAATATTGCGGTGGCATCGGCGTGTTCTCGGCTTTTGTCTGGTGATCTTTGCACTGGAGATCGGCCTTTTCCTGCTCGCCTTCCCATGGCGGCGCGAGTGGGAGATGAGCTGGATTCCCGTGCATTCCCCAAGCCTGGCCGGACTTTGGATGAGCTATTACTTTCGCGGAGCGGTCAGCGGTCTGGGGCTGTTGAACGTCGGCATCGCAATGGCCGAGCTTTCGAAACAACTCAAAGGTCTTCGACAGCGAGCCAATTAAGGCAAACTAGCGTGTTTGGGCTGTGAGATCTCCCCGAGGGTCGCCTTGGTCAGCGCGATGTAGTCATCGGGCTTCAGCAGCACCTGCGTGCCCCTCACGCCGGCTGAGACCGAGATAATGTCGAACAGAATGGCCGTTTCGTCCAGGTATACCGGATATTCCCTCTTGCCGGCCAACGCCGTGACTCCGCCGCGAATATATCCCGTGAGCGGCTGAACGTCTTTGAGCGGCGTCATTTCGATCTTTCGATCTCCCGAGAGCTTCGCCAGTGCTTTAAGGTTTAATTCGGCGTCCCCCGGCACCACCGCCAGGCAGACTCCGTTGCGGTCGCCCCGGACGACCAGTGTCTTGAATACCTGGTCCGGCGGAAGGCCGATCTTTTCGGCCACCCCTTCAGCGCTCAAGTCGTCGGGTTCGATTTCATAGCTGCGCAGTTCGTTCGGAATCTTCAGCTCATCAAGCAGCCGAACCGCATTGGTCTTCATGCCTCGATTTCGAACTTCACTCCCTGAGCCAGCGGAAGATCACGGCCGAAGTTGATCGTGTTGGTCGCCCGGCGCATATAAGTTTTCCAAACGTCAGAACCGGACTCCCGTCCGCCGCCGGTCTCTTTCTCTCCTCCGAATGCGCCGCCGATCTCCGCTCCTGAAGGGCCAATGTTCACATTGGCGATTCCGCAATCGGAACCGCGAGCCGACAGGAACTCCTCGGCCTCCCGCAGATCGCTCGTAAAGATGGAAGAAGCCAATCCTTGCGGCACATCGTTGTGCAACCGGAGCGCTTCGGCGAAGTCGCTATATCTCATCACGTAAAGGATCGGCGCGAACGTTTCCCGTTTGACGACATCGATCTGGGCGAGTGTTTCAACCAGCGCCGGGCGTACGTAGAATGAGTGATCGCCATTGACCGGTATCCGCTCTCCGCCGTGGATCGTCGCCCCTGCGGATCGCGTTTCGGCAAGGCTGGCCTGCATGGCATTGCACGCGTTTCGATCGATCAGTGGTCCGACGAGCGTACCGTTTTCACGGGGATCCCCGACGCTGACTGAGGCGTAGACTTTCTTCAGCCGGTCGATCAGGCGATCGTAGACCGATTCGTGAACAAACAAGCGGCGCAATGTGGTGCAGCGCTGCCCGGCAGTGCCCATCGCGGCGAAGGCGACCCCTCGCAGCGTCAATTCAAGATCGGCAGAAGGACAAACGATCGCGCCGTTGTTCCCCCCGAGCTCCAATATGGATCGGGCAAAACGTCCGGCAAGGATCGGAGCGACATGTTTGCCCATGGCGGAGGAACCGGTGGCCGAAACCAGAGGCACCAGCTTATGCGCCACTAGCGCTTCGCCCACTTCCCGTTCTCCAATCAGCACGTTCGACAGCCCCTCCGGGACCTCGCCAAATCGGGCGCAGGCACGCTCAAACAGTGCCTGGGTAGCGAGCGCGGTCAGCGGTGTTTTCTCCGAAGGTTTCCAGACAACGCTATTTCCGCAGACAAGTGCAATCGCCGCATTCCAGGCCCAAACCGCAACTGGAAAGTTGAACGCGGAGATGATGCCCGTGACGCCCAGCGGATGCCAGGTCTCCATCAT
>JAOAPP010000197.1 GCA_025462985.1 Bryobacterales bacterium
TCAGTAAAGCCAAAGCGGAAGGCGGCCTCGGTATCGCTACTCTAGCACGGGCTCCGCTTATAATCCGATTTGACAGAGACACACGAGCAACAGCCGGCTGGGCGTATCCTGGCGCTCGACGTTGGCAAGAAGAGAATCGGCCTTGCGATCAGCGACGAACTCGGGCTGACGGCACTGGGGCTGGAAACTCTACATCGGACACGCATCCGGGAAGATCTGGAGAAATTGAGACTGGTTATTGCGAATCACGGCGTCGGCACGCTGTTGATTGGACGTCCGCTTCACATGAGCGGGAGCGAAAGCAGACAGAGCGAATACACGAAGGAGTTCGCGGAGAAGCTCGGGGCACATGTACGATTGCCAGTCATTTTTTGGGATGAACGCCTCACATCCGCCGAGGCGGAACGGCTGATGAGACTGGCTGGCGCCTCATTGGACCGACGGAAGAAAGCTATCGATCAACTGGCGGCAGTGCTGCTCCTCGAAAGCTACATGGGATTTCGGAACACCTTAAGGGACGGCAAGGAGTGCATTCAGCTTGAGTAGGAATTCTCGTCGGAGGTTTCTCCAAACGACTACCTTGGTCTCGGTTCTGGGCATTTCCATCGTTGGATGTCTCGCCGGATACCGTTACCTCGGACCATACCAGGGCTTTACCAGTCAAAGGTTCATTGAGGTCAAGCACGGAATGTCTTCGCGAGCGATCGGTCGAGAGCTTGCGCGTCAGGGCGTCGTGCGCTCTGAATGGAGCTTCTTTGTTGTCCGATTGCTACATCCGACGGCAAAACTGCAGGCTGGAGAGTACCGGTTCGCATCGGCCCAGACACCATGGAAGGTTTTCGATGTTATCCGTCGCGGGCAGATCTTCTATGAGGAATTCACAATTCCCGAAGGCAGCAGTATCTTTGATATTTCCGGATTGCTAAGAACCTCTGACACTATCCCGCCTGACGAGTTCCTGAAAGCTGCCGGCAATCCGGAGAATATCCGGGACCTGGATCCTCTCGCACCGAGTCTGGAGGGGTTTCTCTTCCCTTCCACCTACCGGGTCACGCATAAATCGACCGCCGCACAATTATGCCGGATGATGACGAATGAATTTCGAAAGCAGTGGGCAATGCTGGCCGGCGGATCGAGCGGAACGGACGTTCATCGAGTAGTCACGCTCGCTTCGCTGGTCGAAAAGGAGACCGCCGTATCGCAGGAACGTCCTTTGGTTGCAGCGGTTTTTTTCAATCGGCTGCAAAAGGGCATTCCGCTGCAGTGCGATCCGACTACGGTCTATGCGGCTCTTTTGGAAAACCGGTATTCGGGGGTCATCCACAAATCTGACTTGGCTAATACAAATCCTTACAACACCTATGCGCACCCGGGGCTCCCGCCCGGCCCGATTACCAATCCGGGCATTGCGTCTCTCAAGGCAGTGCTCCAGCCGGCGAACTCTTCTTTTCTCTACTTCGTCGCCAAGCCGGACGGATCCGGATCGCACCACTTCTCTGCAAGTCTGGATGAGCACGAGAAGGCAGTAGCCTCCTACCGTAAAGGACATCCATAGCCTGCTCAATGCAACAAGGGGTCGGAAGCTCGACACTCTGACGGCCAGAGTCTCTTTTGAGAACGGACAGGAACAATATACGGAGATGCGGAAGAATAACGGCGGCCGTGCTGGCCGGCGAGCGGTCCGTGGAGCATGGTCGGAGGGAGAGTTCGGACGCTTCTGCACCAAGCCCAGCAGCTTCTAAAGCTCAGAAAGTAACAGTGGAAGGCGTCCGAAATCAGGATGGGACATCAGTCGCGCTGTTCAGCTTTGACGTCTGAGCGAATGAAAGCCCGTGACCCTGATCGTGGAACGCCGGCCTTATCGACTCCGTTCCGGACCGAGGTTCTCGTCGAGACAGCCGAATCCCATATTCTCGCGGCAAAGCGAAAAGCCGTGCAGATCCTGCCGGAACTCTTCATTTCAGGAATTGAACGGGCGATAGAACTGACTCAACCAGCTTGACCGGCGTAAGCTGGCTGTTGCCGGCCCGCCGAGGGTATTCCGTGTTATTCCTCAACTCAAACCGCCGGGAGCGCAATTGAAATGAGCTTCGGGAATTATCGGAGGTATGGGTCGGAAGCAGCCCTTCGGTTTGGCTCGATACCTGTGATTCATTGAGCCCCACGGCTGAGGAGCATCACTTTCACGGTATGGAAGATGATGTAGAAGTCGAGGGCAGCGGCTACATTCTTAATGTAGTACAGATCGTACTCGAGCTTGATCATGGCATCGAGCTCGGTATCTCCATATTTGTGATTGATTTGGGCCCATCCCGTAATGCCTGGCTTCACGGCGAGGCGCTGCCGGTAATAGGGAATCTGGTGAGCAAGGATCTCCACGAACTCGGGACGCTCCGGCCGCGGACCGACGACCACCATATCGCCTTTCACAACATTCCAGAATTGAGGCAATTCATCCAGCCGCAGCCGCCGAAGCCACTTTCCGGCTGGAGTGACGCGGGGATCATCCTTTTTCGCCCAAACTGCACCCGTGCGAGCCTCAGCATCGACATACATCGAGCGGAACTTGTAGACGGTGAAAACTTTCCCATTGATCCCAACTCGGCGCTGACGATAGAATATCGGCCCGGGCGAAGTCGAACGAACGACTACTGCCGCCAGAAGCATCAAGGGCGCAAACAAAACCAGGCCGACGATGCCGAGGAACAGAGAATAAAAGCTCTGGATTGCGATCGCGTGGGGGCGTGGGCCCAGTCCGGAAGAAAAGACGAGCTGGGAGGGCTGGATTTTTCGGCTGCAAACCCGCCGGAGAGCCATCTCGTAGGTATCCGCCGCATCTTCGATTCGAACTCCGCTGAAGCGTATCTCGAGCAGGTCTTCCATTGGGAGGCGGTTTCGTCGTTCCTCCATCCCAACGACGATTCGGGTGGGCTTGTACTCCTCACAAACTTTCTTGACGTCGGCCACCACGCCAAGGCAAGGAACGGGAAAGCTGCAGGGATTCTCCGACAAATAGCCAATAATGGAGTAGCCAAATTCGGGTTTCGCCAAAACTGTTTCGGCCACTTCACCCAAAATGCTGGAGCTCCCTATCAAAAGAACTCTCTCGGAACGGAGCGCGGCAACAACGTATCTCCAGTAAAAAATTCGCCACAGCGGAAGAGCGAATACCACGCCTAAGCTGCCGAGGATCATCAGCCAGCGGCCCAGCAGAAGTTCCGGGGTCAAGTAGCCGAGAAAGGCCATAACCAGCAAAGCACTTCCCACGGAAAGGCAAACCTGTTGTACTAGGAGGATTCGTGAGATCACGCGGAGTTCGGCGTAGAGATCCTGGAAGTACATGCCGAGGATGATCAGGCCGACTACCAGAAGGACCTTCCAAAAATTCCGTTCAGTGACGAGATAAGTCCAGGGGTCCAGGTAAGTGGTGAAGAGCGAAGAGAGCGTGTAGCAGATCAGAACCAGGATGACTTCCGAGATCAGCAGCGCGACCACGCTGGCCGGGATGAAGACGCGAAAAAGACGGATCACGCGAGGAAGTCAGACCCGCAATGCTGGGGTCCGAGGTTCCTTTCCCATTCTGCGGGTCTCTGAAGGGCGGGTTCCATCTCGCCGTTGCGGACCACCGTAACTAAACTGATAGCTGACACACGACACAAACCATTGATTCGGTAGAAGATAAAGTTTAACCCATTCCAATCCGTTCGTGCTATAAAGAAATCAGATCGAGTTGGTCGCAGTTATACTAAAGATGATCTGTCCAGTCTTCTACCCACCAAATGCTTCGGCTTACTAAAAAGGCGGATTACAGCCTGATTGCTCTCAAGCATTTTGCAGCGCGGACGTGTGCGACTGACCAGGCTTTGAGTGCCAAGGAATTGGCGGACGCTTCCGGGATTCCTCTGCCGATTTTGTCCAAGCTCTTACAGAAGTTGGGAAAATCGGGTTTCTTGGATTCCGCGTATGGCACGAACGGAGGCTATCGGCTGGCCAGAGACCCCCAGGATATTTCGATTCTAGAGGTAATTCGAGCCATCGACGGACCGATTGTGCTCGCAAACTGCTTCACACACGACACCTCTTGCGGACACTCGGGACGCTGTACGGTGAAACGGCCTTTGAGAAGAATTCACGAGGGCATCTTGCGACTTCTCCAAAGCGTAAGCATCAAAGACATGCTGCAGGACGCTGAGGGAGAAGTCCCAATTGAGATTTCGCCGGCTTCGGCCTTCCCTATCCACCCTAGCTCGGGTAAACCGACCGCTCAACTGAGGAAAGAATTATGAAATTACCGATTTATTTGGACAATCATGCCACCACACGGACGGATCCGCGTGTTTTTGAGGCCATGAAGCCATATTTTACGGAAGTGTTTGGCAATGCTGCATCCCGAAATCATGAATTCGGATGGGAAGCGGAAGAAGCAGCAGAAAAGGCCCGGAAGCAAATCGCGGACCTGATTGGCGCAACGGCTAAGGAAATTGTATTCACCAGCGGGGCGACTGAATCAAACAACCTGGCGCTCAAAGGAATCGCTGAGATGTATGCCGAGCGCGGCAATCACATCATCACGCAGGCCACCGAACACAAAGCGGTTCTGGACACCTGTAAACGTCTCGAGAAAGATGGCGTGCGGGTCACATACCTTCCGGTTCAGCAAAATGGTCTCATCAACCTGCAACAGTTGCGGGATGCGATCACCGACAAGACCATCCTGATCTCCATCATGTATGCCAGCAACGAAATCGGCGTCGTCCAGCCGGTGCAGGAGATCGGAAAGATCGCCAAGGAAAAGGGCGTCCTGTTCCACACCGACGCTGTCCAGGCAGTAGGCAAGATCCCGGTCAATGTGGTGGCGGACAATATCGACGTGCTGTCGATGACCGCCCACAAGCTATACGGTCCCAAGGGTGTCGGCGCGCTGTACGTGCGTCGACGCAATCCGCGTGTTCAGATTACGGCGCAGATGGACGGCGGCGGCCATGAAAGAGGGATGCGTTCCGGCACTTTAAATGTGCCGGGGATCGTCGGTTTTGGAGCGGCCTGCGAACTAGCCAAGAATGAAATGGCTGAAGAAGCAAAGCGCCTCCAGTACCTGCGAGACAAGCTGAAAGACAAATTGATGAGCGAACTGGATG
>JAOAPP010000742.1 GCA_025462985.1 Bryobacterales bacterium
CTGTGCTTCTCGTCTCAAGCTCAGGGCTCCTCGCTCCTGAGTAGTGCCGTGCGCGTGTATTGGAACGGCATGGAAACAATCGGCTCCTCCAGCTTTGCTTCCTGTCGCCGGCGACCTACAGCGCGCACATAACTGAGGTAACGGCCTTCATCAGCTTCCAGCGCCTCGATTTCCGTCGCGTTGTCGGGACAAACCAGACGCTGCCAGTCCAGCCACGCTTGCCAGCCGTCCGGCATATCGTCTGCCAGTTCCACCGTCATGATCCCGCTGCGCTCCCAGTGCCGCCGCCACCACGCGGCCGAATGCAGGCACGCCATGCTCGGTTCCCACCATTCGCGCAGATGATCCGGCACCGGCCCTTCGAACTCTCGCTTCAGCCCGGCGCCCGCGATTGCGACCCGGCCCTCCGGTTTGAGGAAACGGGCGAGATAATGCAGGTAGAGATCATCTGTTCCGTAGTAAACGAACGAGTCGATCGATACGACAACGTCGAAAAACTCCGTGGCGAAGGGGAGCGCTCTTGCCTCCGCGTGGATCGGGAAGACGGCGTTCTCCACGCCCGCATCCCGGACGCGCTGAAGATTCTCCGCGGCGTCGAACCACAAATCCGTCGCCCAGACCTGCACCCCAAATTCGCGGTGGAGGAAAATCGAAGACGCCGCGCGGCCGCAACCCAGGTCGAGCACGCGCATGTCCGGACGAATATCCAGCGCCGAAGCGAGCCACTCCGCCAGCCATAGTGAGCTCGCGCCGCCGCTGACGCTGGAGATGACCCACTCGGGGTTGTAAGCCGAGGAGCGCGGAAACTTCTCGGAAACGAAACGCTTATCCATGGAGATGCGGAGTCACGTGGACAAAGTGAACCAGCTGGCAGGTGCCTGCACCACCCGAAACGCTTTGCCCGGTATCGTCCGTCTTCCCGCTAACCGCTAGCTCCCCATTGAACGCACGCCATTCGCGCGGATACGCGTCTGGTATCGCTCGAAGTCCGCGGGAATTTTCGGCGGCTCCAGCGTCGCGGGAACAACTCGACGGAGGCGAACCCGGATAAGCGAATCGGTCTGGGGTCGTTTTAGCTGCAGCTGGATCTCGGAACCGACCGGCCCGGAGACTTTGCGAAGAAACTCCCCCATGGATTGAATCGTCGAAGTCGGAACGTTGCCGATGGCGACGATCTGATCGCCCAACCGAATGTCCGCGCGTGCTGCTGGGCCGTCTGGAACTACGGACGCAATCATGCGGAAATCCGGCTCGCCCCGAACTGAGACCCCGATGACACCGCGGTCTGCGCCAAACGCAGTGAGGGAGGCGAGTGCTGAGATTAGAAAGGTGAGTGCGAGCTTCGTCATCATCGACTGGTAGCTGTCATTTGGCTTTGGGTTTCAATTCGGGCGAATATCCAGTGCCTTGCCAAAACTCAGCAGGCATGTCCAGCGTTGGTTTACCTGCCCAGCCGCGTTCGACTTCAACATAGTACGCCGTCCCCTCAGGGTTTGAGTAATACGCGACGGCATTGAGCGCAAGCTGGTCCCAATTGCCAGCGAACTTTAGTTCGCGGAGCGACTTCGGGTATCGCCCGTAGCGTAGCTTGTGCAGCTCCACCAGCGCCACCGTGGTCTTGAGATGTTGGTCCCCGAACATATTGTCGATGGGGCGAGTGATGCCCGATGACGTGATGTAGCGAATCAGAAGAACCAGGCACGCCACCCCGATCAGGAGACTGGCGCCGACGCCGGCCAGAACGAACTTTAGCGTCCTGCTGTGGGATCGCGTCGGCAGAGGCGGTGGCGGAGGCGACATCTAACGAAAGCGACGGCTGGCCCGCCGCGCCGGGTAAACTCTGGGGCGCGTGCCTGCCCGCAACGCCTCGCGTAGCGATGCGGGCGGGGCTGTGGGCTTAGGGTGGAATTTCATGGAGCGTGAGGAATCGAGGCCGACTACTTTATCCACGCAGAGCAGCTCAGTCGTCGATTGGCTCCTTGCCGACGATAAAGTCTTTCATTGCCTGAATTTCCTCCGGGGAGTGTCCCTGCCAATCCAGGTGTTCGGCTACGATCCGGAGCGGCTCCCGGGAGCGATGGGACCTCGTGGGATTGCCTGGATACTTCTTGTCCGTCACATTGGGGTCATCCATAAACGAGCCCGTCGGTTCCACCAGGTAGATTCGGCCTGGACCTTCGCCCTTTGCCAGCTCCACTCCCCAAGTAGCCGCGTGCAGAGTCTCACTGAAGTAGATCCAGGGCGACTTCCGCTCGGTGTAGTTGGAGGAATTGCCGGGTTGAAGCAGGTCCCCGGGCTTCAGGTCCGCCCGGGTGCCATGGTAGAACCGTCGCGAGTTGGTGTCGAAGACGAATGGTACGGCGGGATTGCTCATGCTTATCTGGTCATCTCTAGTGTGGCCATCCGTGAGACTGCTTATTGACCCGTAGTATGAGACGAGTAGTGGTTGGCAACCAACCGCCAGCGCCCCTGCTGCTTTACCCACACCCTGGTAAAGCGAGTGTCGCGAGGGACAGTTCGGCCTTTGTCTTGCCCATCCATTATTGAGCGGCCAGTCTCCACAGCCGTGTTTCCGTAGACGCGCACTTGAATGTCATCCGTAGTGATAGATTGAAATTTCAAATCACCTGACGTGAAATCTGAAATCACCTGCGGCTTGGTTCTCATTCTGCCGCTTGGTCCTATGCCTATGAAATCAGCAGCGTAGATGCGATCAAGGGCCGCCGCGTCAGCATGAATCTGTGCTTGAATGCGTTCGTTATCCAGTTTCCTGATGACCTCCTCAACATTTGCTTGGTGACTGCCCCTCGCGCTCTGCTTTTGCCCAACGCCCATAGGGGCCACTGTGAGGACGAGGACAGCTATTAAGAGTGCTCGTCTCATATGGAGTTCTCCATACGCCTAACGTGGTTAGATGATCGCATGGCCTAGTGATCCGACATCATAATAATGAACCAAAGGAAGATGACAATCGGGATAAGGAAAAGTGCCACCGCCGTGACGTGCAGCAAGAGAAAACCGAGCTTCCGTGGCAGAGAATGTCGCGTCCGCCAGACTGTAGCAATGCCGACCATGCTGAATCCGACGAAAATCGCCGAAAGCGGCCAAACAAAATCGCTCACGCGTAGTCGAAGAAGGCCAAACCATGAGCCCATCAACCATGGAAGCAGTAAAGCGATAACGATGCAGCTCGGAGCGGCTAACCAGCGACTGTAGTGGTGTGGGTCGAGCGATTTGAGCCTGCGATCAATCGTGAGCAGTTTGGCGGTGATCGATGTCATCATCTAACGAGAACAAGATGAGCGACGGTGGACGAGAATGGAGCCCGCGGGAAGCGGCGCGACATGGACCCGAGCCCGCAGGGTGAGCATTGGGCAATGCGAATCAACGCGCGTCGCTCGGAGGGAAGGTGTCTTGATCATTTGAAACGTAAACGCGCAGCGGGCAGGCGTTCGCTCCATCGCATGGTTAGACGATTCGCGTGGCCGGCACTCAGCGCGTGATGGTAATAAGCTCTTTCTCACGGAAAGTGAAGTCTGGCGCACGAATGTCCTCGGCAGCGCACGAACGAAAGTGCTCGGGTGGCTCCGCCTCGTCGCCTGACCAACAGCCAAAGATGCGAATCGGCTGCGCATCTGCAGGTAAGCTTTCGAGATAGCTAGCAAGCGCTTCGTGATCAGCCTGTGTATCTGCTACGTCTTCCCTTGTGGCGTGAGGATCACCGAAGGCGTCGCA
>JAOAPP010000757.1 GCA_025462985.1 Bryobacterales bacterium
AAAACAATGACCGGAACCACTGAGAAGGCGATTCTTGCGGGCGGCTGCTTCTGGGGTATGCAGGACCTGCTGCGCGGCTACCCGGGCGTGATCTCTACGCGTGTCGGTTATACAGGCGGCGACGTAGCCAATGCAACGTACCGCAATCATGGAACTCACGCCGAAGCGATCGAGATCGTCTTCGATCCGCAGAAGCTCAATTATCGGAAGCTCCTGGAATTCTTTTTCCAGATCCACGACCCGACGACATTGAACCGCCAAGGCAACGATAAAGGCACCAGCTATCGCTCGGCGATTTTGTATATGAGCGACGAACAACGGCGAATCGCGAACGAAACCATCGCGGACGTGGAAGCCTCAGGACTTTGGCCCGGCAAGGTCGTCACCGAAGTCACGCCGGCCAGCGCCTTCTGGGAAGCCGAGCCGGAGCATCAAGATTATCTGGAGCGTTTTCCCACCGGCTACACTTGCCATTTCATTCGACGTGACTGGAAGCTTCCGAGCCGAGCGGAGGCGGAGCGAGCGAGTTAAAGAGAAGTTTACTGGGGCATTGTTGCGTTTCCCGGTAGTTGTGGACTGCAAGGTCAAAGATCGAGCTTTATCCACGCCGGAGCGTGATCGCTCGCGTTTTCCTGGCCGCGCACCCAGCGGTCTACGCCGCCGTCTACAAGTTGCTGCGACAACTTTGGCGAGAGCAGAAGGTGATCCAGCCGCATGCCTTTGTCGGATGACCAGCGCTCGCGCTTGTAATCCCAGAAGGTCCAGAGGGGCCCTTCTGGGTGTAGTCTCCGCAGAGCATCCGTCCAGCCTTGCGCCAGCAATCGTGCAAAGGCTTGGCGGCTCTCAGGCTGAATCAAAGCATTGCCATCTAAGGATTGCGTCTGATAGATGTCCTGCACGGTTGGGACGACGTTGTAATCACCGGCCAAGATAACCGGTATACTGGCCCTCATGAGTTCGGCCGCGTGCGTGATTAGACGTTCGAACCAGGCCAACTTGTAATTGAACTTTGGGCCGGGCTGAGGGTTGCCGTTGGGAAGGTAGAGGGAGGCGATCAAAACTCCATTCACGGCGGCCTCAATGTAGCGGGGCTGGTGATCGTGGGGGTCGCCGGGCAGGCTTGAGCGGGTCAGAACAGGATCACGGTTCCGCGCGAGGATTGCGACACCGTTCCAGGAACGCTCCCCGCTCCAGACTGCACCGTAGCCGAGAGTTCGAAAGGCATGCATCGGAAAGGCTCGATGCTCAGCCTTGATTTCCTGGAGACAAACCACGTCTGGCTCACTTTGGGCGAGCCAAGCCAAGAGGTTCTCCAGCCTTTTATTTATGTTGTTGATGTTGAAGGTTGCGATCTTCACAGGTCGGGCGCTTCGCTAAACACATTATCGGCATAGTTGACGAATGGCTACAATCAACTGCGCCGGCATCGGCTTGACCAGACTGGCGCATCGCGGAGATCTTCGGGCAACGACTTGGACTACCGACTCCGGCCCATAGCGTCTGACGACGAGGAACGGTATGCGCCACGAGTTTAGCGCTGCCACGGTGCGGTTGACTTTGCGACCTTGCAGATTAGGGTCTGTGACCGCCACATGTAGACGCTGGAGTTTGGAAACAAGCGAAGCGATCTCGGCCGCGGAACTGGAGCGGATGATGAAACTACAAGACGTGATTTTGAAGGCCATGGCGAAGAAGATCACTTGGCTGGAAGCGGCCGAGATCATCGGTGTGTGTGATCGCACGATGCGGCGGATGCGGGAACGCTATGAGGAGTTCGGCTATAAGGGGCTGTTCGATCAGCGGCGGCGGAAGCGACAATACATACGCGTGCCGATGCAGACGGCCGAATAGATGCTGAGGCTGTATCAGAAAACGTACTTCGATCTGAGCGTGCGACACTGTCACGACAAGCTGCGGGAAGAGCGCGCCATCGAGCTCAGCTACACCTGGGTCAAGCAGGCGCTGCAAGGGTCCGGGCTAGTAGCACGGCGCAAAAAGCGCGGCTCGCATGGCCGGCGCCGGCCACGGCGGTCGATGCCGGGAATGTTGCTGCATATTGACGGCAGCAAGCATCGCTGGTTCTCCGATGATCGCTATTTCGACCTGCTGGTGATTTTGAATGATGCCACTAGCGAGACTTACTACTGCGAGGGCCGCTCACCAGGACTTCGATAGGAATTTGACGATCTCGTAAGGAGTCTGTTACTGAAGGCCAGATCGAGGTTACTTTCCTCATTAGCAACAGCGGAACGGTCGAGGCACGCTCGATCGAAATCGAGCAGGTCTCGCTGCGCACCCTGGTCGTTTCCGGCGAAGCTACGCTCGCCCGTTCCAGTTTGCCAGTTCAAATTGGCGGGCTCAAGCCGGCTACTTTCGCCCTATTACCCTGCACCTGAATGTTCCGCCCACGATCAAGAAACTGGCGGTGATTGAGGAGGGAACAGCGGGAAATGGAGAAAGTTCGCCGTATACGTTCAGCCACGGGCAGGTCTTGTTCCCTAAATGATTGACCAGGATCGGAGACGTTCATGCGAAACCTATGGCTTGCCGTATGCCTTTCGACCATTCCCGCGACGGCCGCCGATACATACACATTACTGTGCCGAACTCTGTAGCTGTCGGCAGCCCAGCCGGCTTTCTGACCGGCTGGGGCTACTCCATTCATGACGAAAGCAGCTCTTTATGGCTGGTGACCACAGCACTTACCCCTGGTACGTTCCTGCACGCCACGCCCGATCTGATTCTCGATTTTCCCGACCTCGCACCCGCCGCGACCGCCACGCTCGCTTATTCCCTGTCACGCCGGCCGGGTTGTTCCAAATCGTCTGAGACACCAACGCACCGCCAAGATTCGTCAACTCGGGTACGTTCAATCTCAGCGAGAGTGGTGGAACTGTGATCCGCTGAATGGCGGTGGTCTGGTAACCGCTCGCGCCTACCGAGAGCCAGCCGTACGCGGCAATTTTCACTCCTACTCCCGAGCCCGCGACCATCGGGCTGGCCGGTTTGGTGTTATCAGCCGCCGCCCTTGCGCATTTTTTGCGCCGCTGGCGCGCAAGCGCATCTCTGAAGCAAGACCGGCAGGCCATGATTGACGTTCCTGACGAGCAAGGGCAACAGTAGGCGACGGTCTGTGCGCTGCATGGATCGATGTGAACGAGAGCGGGATCCGGAATGTGCAAGCGTTGGCGCGATGGAGCGGGCTCGCCTCGCGCGTGGAATTTGCGTGCCTCCGTGCGGAAGAACGGATGCCATCCGAGGATGGTTCCTTCGATACAGTGATTTCGAATGATGCAATGCGCCACATACCCGACAGGCTGGGGACCCTGAGAGAGTGGCATCGGGTCTTGTGGCCGAACGGGCGGATGCTCTCCACGAACGCGATGATTGTCACCAGCACGCTTCGGGCGGAGCTGCCGCCGATACCGCTTCACGCATGATCCATGAAACAAACTTATGAACGCCTGCGCGCATCTCGCCGCCGCAGCGATCTCGTCGGTGAAAGAGTGCAGCACGCGCCGGTCCGCGGCCCTAGATCTATTGCGGATCCCAGTTGATTAAGTTCGGGCATTTCTCGTGGAGAGGCGTCCCTGGAATTCATCTGACGAGTTATTTAGTCCCTTGGGAGAGGATTGTTACACTTTGTTTGTCCTCTCGTGTTGACGAGGTGACGAGCCGTAGTAGAAAAGACTACCCCTGTCCTGCTGGCGCCAGTTAAAGCCTCACATAGATTGCTCACCAAAGGTCAGCTTTTGAGGAATGGCATAAATGTAGGACTCTGATTAGATTCTCATTTCATGGAGTGAACCGAGACAGTGTCTGCGATCCAAGACTCTGCGTATACGCTAGATAGTGATCGAAGTATTTGGGTACCCTCAGGCGGTACAGCAGCTTTCAACTACAGCGATGGCCTCTCGGTGGAAGATTATTTGCATCGTGTCGTGCTCGAGGCCAAAGACATTCGGACCGGCTCGGACGAACTCAGGGCATCCATCCGGGATTGGCCGTCGCTGTGCCACCTCAGTCCATCGCGCGCCAATTTGCTCAGGCCATTGGCGCATCTTCTAACCGGTGATGTTCTCGAAATGGGGTGTGGATGCGGCGCTCTCACCCGCTACTTAGGTGAAGTTGGCACAAACATTATTGCCGTTGAGGGGAGCCCGAAACGCGCCGCCATTACCGCAGCACGTTGTAGGGATCTAGAAAATGTAACTGTCGTCTGTGATCACTTCAACTCGCTGAGGCTGAATCAAAGGTTTGATTGCGTTTTGCTTGTGGGCGTACTCGAGTATTGCCAGATGTTCGAGTCTGGACACCAGCCAGCATTAGAGCTTCTATCGCGCTGCAAGCGGTTTCTAAAGCCGGGTGGCCGCGTGATCATCGCGATCGAAAACCGCTATGGCTTGAAATACTTCTCCGGGGCTCCCGAAGATCATCTCGGATTGCCCTACGTGGGTATCGAGAGCCGATATGAGCAATACTCTCCCATCACCTGGAGCAGAATGGAGCTACTTGAGATGATGCAGGGCGCGGGCTTTTCTGAGGTTATGGAATTTTATCCGTTTCCCGACTACAAGCTGCCACGCGTCGTGTTTAGTAAAGGGGCGTTAGAGTACGGGAGGGACATCAAAGACTTACTATCCTCGTATGGGCCGACCCAGCACTCAGCAGTCGCTTACACTCCGAATTTCTCAGAGGCGTCGACGTGGCCTGGGCTGCTTGAGGCAAAGCTAGTTCCGGAACTAAGCAACTCCTTCTTGTTTGTGGGCTCCGACTCCTTGCAACAGAAAGTTGAAGGAGCATTCTACTACTCCACCGAACGGCGTCGCGCATTTCAGCACCAAATCATATTCCGGTTCGATGGAACGAAATTGAGGGCTGAACGAGCGCGCCTTTTTGACGAGCCGACATTCAGTGACGAGGTTTGCTGGAAGTTAACTTCTGCTGAGTTCGAACCAGGAATAGTATATGCAACCCACGGCGAGAGAATCCTTAACCGTAGAGACTGGACGATTGATGAGCTAGCCTCATGGGCGGGCGCTTTCCATCGGTTTCTGGTTTTACGATCGCAGCCAGGTCTGGCCGGAGCCCGTTTGCTTGACGGAGCTGATATCGATTGCATACCGATCAACATGATCGTCAGGGAGGATGGCAGCATTCATTGCTTTGATCGCGAGTTCAGCTGCATGGGACCACTTCCTCTCAATTACGTTTTGTTCCGCGGGATAATGGTTGCCTTGGGTAGGATAGGTTCTGTTGCCCCAACTCATCACGTAGAAGACCTTAAGGTCTTGTCAATTACCCGTTCAGTGCTGGGCAAGCTAGGCATCCTGCTGAGCGATCAAGATGTATCCGAGTTTTTAGAAAGAGAAGCAGAGTTTCACTTCGCCGTGCTTGGCGTACGACCAAGACATGAATCATTTGCGCTACAGCAAGTTAAGCCCAGGTCGTTTCCAGCTGAGGACAATCAGCGGAAAGACCTAGCTCGTCAACTGTATCGGGCTTCTACAGAAAACACCAAGCTTTCATTGGAACTTCTTGCTGCGCACCAAATTATAGAAGAATGCAGGCGCGACCAACAAGAGCTTGCCAGAGCATCCTCGGCTTTCCAATCAGCGTCGGAACAATCACACCGCCTCTATCAAGAAGAGCGAGCGATTCGGCTGAGCTTAGAACGCTCAAAATCTTGGCGGCTAACCGAGCCCTTACGCTCTCTCGCTAAGCATGTGCGAGGCCACTAGCCATCCCTGGTTGCAGCTATGCGGCATCGTCCACTAGCAGCATCAGAAGTTAGCTATTCTGGGGCATCCTTGTCTCCTCCCAGTAAGCTCGTGGTGCTTATGGAATGTTATCGGACAAAGGGAAAATCTGACGTTGCCCATGCCTCGGAGTTATCGCTTCGGAGAACAATCGACAGCTTGGTCTAACGCGGGAAACCTCTGCGGGCTCCCGCATCATCCCGGCACCGGAGACCGTTCGAGCCGCTCTCCAGCGTGGTCTATCCTGTACCGGTTTGCTCGCA
>JAOAPP010000327.1 GCA_025462985.1 Bryobacterales bacterium
TCATGCGCGCGGTGATTGTATTTTCCAGCCGCGCATCGGGCCAGCGCAGATTCTCACGCCATTTTAGCAGCAGATGAGTAGCGGCCTGCTTGGCTTCAGCGATTCGCAGATCGGGCGTTCCCCGGCTTCCCATGTCGCCCGCGGTTAAATCGAGGACTCCGTTGTGATAGCCCAGTTCGGCCATGCGGATGAGCGTGCCGCCGCAGGTCTGTTCCACGTCATCCGGATGCGCGGCAATGGCAAGGATGTCGAGAGGACGCAGATTCTCGAACGGCTCATTTGGATCTCTCATTTGTTCGATAAGAAGTCTTTAGTAGACAAGACGGCTGCGGGTCTGCCCGAAGATCCGCGCCAGTACTGCCCCGGCAATGAATCCGCCCACGTGCGCGAACCACGCAATGCCTTGTGCCTGCGTGACATTGCTCATCGAGCCAAGCCCGCTCAATAGCTGCAGAGCGAACCAGTAGATCAGCATGAATGCGGCTGGCAGTTCTACTGTAGTCACGAATATAACTATGAAGACAAGCGTCACCACACGGACGCGCGGGTAGAGAATCAGAAATGCGCCCATCACACCTGCGATGGCGCCGCTCGCGCCGATGGTGGGCACAGGGCTGCCCAGGTTTGCCGCAAACTGAACCACCGCGGAAGCGACACCGCTCAACAGATAAAAGATCAGGAATTTTCCTGAACCAAAAACATCTTCGATGTGGGATCCGAAGACCCACAAGAACCACATATTCCCTATGAGATGGAGCCAGCCCCCGTGCAGGAACATCGATGTGATGAACGTAATGGGATGCAGTTGGTCGGGAATTAGAGCATACTGCTCGATGAAACGATCGCGAAGATATATCGGATGCGCCATCTCGTAGAGGAAGCACAGCACATTCAGGCCAATGAGCAACAGCGTCATGGCGGCTGTGTTGCGACGAAACAGAAGAGCGCGTAAGGGAATCATCGTTTGGCAACGGAGGCGAGTGAGTTCACTTCCGCGAGTCGCTCCTCAATCTCCTCGGAGGCGTGACGCTTGATTGCCCCACGGGAGGCTTGCAGCAGAAAGGCATCCACTTCGGCAAGAGTCGGGATGTGGCCTCGCGCCCCAATGGCAGTGCAGTTGATAGCGGCCGCGGCATTGGCGAATACCAGCGCGGATTGTGCGCTCATGCTCCGCAGTCGCGCGTAGCACAATGCGCCATGGAATACATCGCCGGCTCCTGTCGTGTCGACGCAGTGAACTTCAAAGGCCGGGGAATACTCCCAGACGCCGCCCTCCCGCGTGAGGGACACATATTGACCGAGCGTCATGCTCGCCACGCGAAAGCCGTATTCAGCCTGGAGCATACCGAGCGCTCTGAACGGATCATCTTCCCCCGTCCAATTTCGAGGCCAGCTGGAACTGGCAACCAAGACGTCGACGTGCTTCAAAACCCGCTCAAAGTCCGGATAGACTGTATCGACATCCAGCGAAACGGGGATGTCATGACTCTGCGCGATTTCGGCGGCATATGCCGCCGCCTCCGTGTCGTAACCATCGATGTGCAGCATCCGGGCGGCCAGAATGTGCTCGATGTGGATGTCCGACTTCTCCAGGCGCAGCGCATCGACCCGCTGCCACAAAACGGTCCTTTCGCCTGTGCGGGTGTCGATGATGATGAATCCGGTTTGATTCGGGGCGCCCTTACGAACGATCAGGCCGCTCGTATCGACGCCGGTGCCCTCCAGACTCTCCCGCTGGATTTGCCCCCGGAGGTCGTCGCCGATGGTTCCCAGATACTGCGTCTTCAGGCCGAGTTTGGCGCACGTGACTACCGCCGTTGCCACTTGGCCGCCCGGGCTCATCAATTCCTGCCTGAGAGGGACTTTCCCCGCGTAAGGCGGGAACTCATCGACAATGAGGAGAGTATCGGTGGCGTTGAGACCGATTCCGAGCAGATCTATTTCAGCGGGCCTCATACGGCCGCCGGGCTGCCGCCGCGGCTACTTCCTAAGAATTGAGTTCGGCACTTCGTAGAGGTAAATGGTGTGGGTGGCGCCGTGAAGCCCGTCGGTAGCAGAGGTTTCGACTGGCTTCCAGCCAGGGATGGGATAGTCATAGGAGACAACGCGAGCATTCGGCCGGAGATACTTTTCCAGATTAGGCCGCAGACTCTCGTTCGCAGCCGTTGCCAAATACAGGGTAACAACATCCGCGCCCGTCAGGTCCGTCTCCATGAAGTTCCCGTGCAGGACCTTGACCCGTTCCTGCAAACCGGCCTTCTTAACGTTCTCAGAAGCTCGTTTTACCAGATGATTGGAGATTTCTATTCCTACGGCATTGACCTTGAACCGTTTGGCGGCCGCGATCAAAATACGCCCATCGCCGCACCCCAGATCATACAAAGTTTGCCCGGTCTTCAAGTCTGCCATTTCAAGCATCTTGTCGACTGCATGTCCCGGCGAATTTACATAAGGGGCAAGGTTGTTCTTATAGTCGTCGAGCCCGCGGTCCTGGGCAAATCCGCCCACCGTGCACGCTACACACGCAACTGCTATCAAGCCGAAGCGAAGCGCCCTCAATCTCATTGCAAGGTCTCCCTGGTTGCTCTCAGTCTAACGCGAACCAAGTAGGTTTCAATAGAGAAATCCTCCGGCGCCCCACGCCTGGCTGCTGCGCGCTTGGCTAATGGAATGCCTGGGTTGTATTGAGCCGTCCCGTGGAGCTCCTGCTGGGGGAAGAACTCTCGTGCTTCCAGCGCAAGATTCGGTCGACAACTTCCGTTGTGGAGAACCACAGATCGCGGGGCCTTGAGATCGTATATTCGGTCCCTTTGAAGACGCGAATGGCATGACTGATAGAGTCCTTCCAGGGCACCGCCTGCGGATTGAGATTGTAGTTCAGGTAAAAAACCGGACACTCAACATCTCCGATGCGCCGGAGATCCTCCTGGGGTACATCGGCGTCCAGCATGGCCTTCGGACCCGCGAAGATCACGGCATCCGGGTGGGAAGCAGCCTTCATCTCTGTCTGGATTAACTGCTCCAGAAAGCTGGTAGTTCGGTGCTTGTCACCCAGGCTTCCAACATTCACAGTCCCCAGTTTCATGGAATCGAGCGCCTTGCCAACGGTCGGAAAATCGATCTGTTCGGCGTCGTCCTGCC
>JAOAPP010000341.1 GCA_025462985.1 Bryobacterales bacterium
GCCGCGGCGGTCTGTGCGATGAATTCATCGGCAATGGTGTTCACATAGAGCGCGGCCACAAATGGATCAGGTGAATTCGCCGTCACTTCGATGATGCTCGTCGGTCCAATTGCCCGAACGTGCACCGTATCTGTGGCGTCTTGAACAACGTCCGTGGTCGGCTTGGGCGTGGGATGCACCCACCCCATGCTCGATAGCATTTCACCGAACACTGTTTGCGTTTTGGAAGTGCGTTCTTTGGTGTAGAGCTTCATTCGATCCAGACTGCGGATCATGACCGGTTCCGACTGCACGATCTTGATCTGTGTCTGCACCGTACTCTCGATCGGATATTGCCCGGCTGAAGCATTCGGGTTGACGGACTTGATGTCGAGAAAATCTTCGTTCAACCCCTGTAGCTGTAGTAAAGCGAACGCCCGATAACTCGGTACCTGGCACAACGTGAACAGCAGGCTCGCTAAGAAGCCAAGAGCAGTAAGCAGGATAACGAGCCGGCGATGGCGCTTCACCGTCTTCCACAGGTCAAGCATAATGCTGCCCTGGCTCTCAGCCGCGTAGCGATCGTGACCCGCCACGAACTTACCCCTGGTAATTACGGGCTGCGTCCGGATCGCATCCAGCTGAGTCGCCGATGATGACAGCTTGTCTGATCTCTGCCAATTTGACATAAGGGAGTAAAGGAAAATGTTTTAGGGGAGAGTCGGGGAGGGGATCAACCCGAACCGTCCACTGGCGGGCGAAACGCTGACCCGTTCAGGATGAATTTTGACTGCAATAGATCGATGCAGCAGTTCGATAGCCACCACCAAATGCGAGTCTTCTTTCACCGAGACAAGAAGGCCGCGCAGCCCGGCCAGTGGTCCGTCTACGAGTTCGACTATGTCGCCTTCGCGCATGTAAGGCCAACTCTGCGCGACAACGCCGGTGGCCACAATCCGTTTCAGCATAGCCACTTCGTTGTTTGCTAGAGGAATCGGACGGCCTGCAACTCCAACCAGATTTCGAAGGTTGGGCGTCGTCAACAAAGCCATTCGATTTTCTTCTAGACTCAATTGGCAAAACAAATACCCGGGAAACAGTGGCACCTTGGACTCTCTGCAATCACCGGAGCTATTCCGGCGCATACGCTGCATTGGTAACAGGCACTCATAGCCTTTGCTCACCAGGCTGTCAAGTACTTGCTTCTCTTTGCGTGGCGTAACTTCGACGGCAAACCACGGATCCCTAGTGCTGGAGTAGTTCATTTCCACCTCTTGGAAATTTTGATGCTCGGGGCACATGCACATTCGCGTTTGGACAAAGCTGCCGCATGACACTCAGCGTGTCAGGAACTGCGGACACCAAGCTGGATCGCCTAGCATCAGATTAGGGGACTTCAGCAATCCACCGCAACCCGAAGATCTCCTACCAATCAGCTAGAAACTAAATTGCGGATGATAGATTGTCCAAGGCGCGTGTTAACCCCACGGGTTGCACCGAGTTACCAGGCGCTCCCCCGTCGGTAGCCCGGCAGTTCGGGAAAGAACAAGATCCTAGTACCTTAAGTACCTCTTGAGACGCAGCACCTGGCTTTCAAACAGGATCCACGAAAGCATGGAGAGCAGATACGTAGCCAGGCTCCACCAAACCATAACCAGAATCTTTAATCCCGTTTGAACGAGTGCTGGTAAACCAGGCGGCATGGGAGGGACATGTGGCAGTAGCTAGAGTAATAACTAGCGGGTGCCAGACATACATTCCGTAGCTGACACGCTTAACGCTTCGAAGTGGCCTGAATGCCAACAGTTTCGTAATCGCCGAACTGCGGTGGGTGGCGCACCAGAATATCAGGCAAGCCGAAGAAACTGAAAGCATCAGGACGCCCCACACGTGAACGAGCCGATAATACAGGAACGGTCCGCCGTCGTGGTCAGCGAATGCCACAAATGGGGCGAGACACGCTATTCCGGTTACTGCAACAGCCGGGTAGAACCGGCTGATTGTTCCTTTACTCCTCAATAAAATCGCAGCTAAGGCGCCAAGCGCCAAAGAATCCAGGGACGCGATTGTAAATGTATTCACATAAAAGCTAGGTTGCGTGCTTTTTCCGCCATTTCGAAACGGTAGATTACTGCGACAAGAATAAAGAGCAGAGCAGTCCACTCCAGCGCCCTTCTCGGCAGCAGCGCCACAATCAACGGCCACACCGTATAAAACTGCTCTTCCACCGCAAGGCTCCAAAGGTGGCCGAGCAATAAGTCGTTAAACATATGATGGGCTTTGAAATTCTCGAGATACAGGAAGTACGGCCAGAAACTGACTTTTACCCATGGATTGAACCCGAACTGAGAAGTCCAGAAACGGCTCAACAGCAAGACCACCACTGCTAGATAAAGGAAGTAGAGAGGAAAAATGCGAAGCACACGCCGCGCATAAAATGTCCGGAAATATCGGGGTGATTCCCAGGTGTCCAGAAGAATTCCAGTTATCAGGAATCCGGAAAGCACGAAGAATAGTTCGACACCGCACCAGCCCGCATCGGCTAACACGAGTAGGAGCCGCTGCGAACGATGTATCGGCTCCAGAATAAAGCGAAAATGGTGAAACAAGACAAGAAGAATCGCCAAGCCGCGAATCCCGTCGAGCGCGGGGATATACCGATCGGACACTCGCTTCTGCGCGGCAGAACGCAGTGTAGGCTGAAACTCGGTGGGCGGCGTTTGAAATGGATACAAGCGGGGCTATCTTTGTCTCACCGGTATCTAACCGGGCCTCCAAGCATGAATGGCGCCAATTTGCTGCAAACGTTTGTTCGAGCCGGTGGAGAATGCGGGATTAGATTTGGATGCGGCGCGAAGCCAGGCGAGAAGAACGATCCTCGGGTGCAGCGCAAGCGGAAGAGCTCGCAGGCTGCCGCCCGAGGACGCATCCGCCCCGATTGCGCTGACGACCTAGATTCAATTTCAAACCTAGGCTTGTTTTTTGTCAACGCTGGATACTCCGCGCTAACTACGAGGTCGCGCAGGGAGTGGTGGCGTAGCCTCACACCCGGCCAAGGTCTGGAAGGCGGTAAATCACCGAGTAGTCAGCAGTACCGGGGATATGCAAACTTTCACTTAAGGGCACACGTCGCGATGTTCGCTCGCCTCCCATGCCAGAGCCCTCATCAAGTGCCCGACCCGGATTGGAGACTGAATGGCCGAATCACCCAAAGAGACAATAATCCGCTACCTGCAAGATGCGATCGCGGCCGAAAGGAGTTTCGAGAGCCAGCTGGAGGGATTCTCGAAAGAGGGAGACAATGAGACCGCCAAGTCCCTCTTTGCTCAGCACGCAAGAGAAACCCGGAGCCAGCACGAGCGGCTGACGCAGCGGTTGGAGGCGCTGGGCGCAAGCCCTTCCACGACCAAGAGCGTCCTCGCGCACATGTTTGGACTCGCACCGAAGTCGGCCTCAATCGGACACGAAAAGGAAGAGCGCACGAGCCAGAATTTGATGATCGCGTATGCTGTCGAGAGCGCCGAGTGCGCAATGTACGAAGCACTGGCCAACGCTGCTGCAGTCTCGGGCGACACAGCAACCGAGACCCTTGCCAGAACTATTCAGACGGAGGAAAAGCAGACCGCCGATAAGGTTTGGTCTTTGATCCCGACAGTCAGTCGTGATGCCTTTCAGCGCGTGGCAACTTCCGGGGATGTGGCTCGGGGCGCGGCCAGCTAGCCTCGCCGGAGTTCTATCGAGCGACGACGCGCCGGCACGGTTAAAACCCGCGGGCAGTATAGCGTAGAGTGAAGATGATCGGCTACCCAAGTCGGCAGTGTATGCTGACGCGATCGCTCTATGCGTCTGGCATGCACAATCTCCGCGTTCTTCTGTGTTCTTGTTGCCTGCCCCGGCGCCATGAGCTCTCACCCTGACCTGCAAAGCGCTAGTGAGGTGGTCCTTCGGATGAATCGCGCCCTGCGCGAGCAGGAACGCGAACTCTGTCGGTATTCCGTCCATCGCCGCTACATCCTTCGCAACCGGCATCTCGAGCCGGAAGCAACCTCGAGTGTGATGATGAATTACGATGCGGCATCCGGAAAGCATTTCACCATCACTGGCTCGCAGCATTCGGGGGGCATTTCGCAGCGCGTGTTTAAGAATGCTATGGAAGCCGAAGAGTCCGCCAGCACTGAACGGCCGTCACCCAGCGAGATCAATTCGCAGCACTATAGCCTTTCCTTCGATGGAATCGAAACACGCAACGGCCGCCGCTGTTACCGCATCGGCCTAAAACCGCGAGAGCGCACCAAGTACCTGCTTGACGGGGTCGCCTGGATCGACGCGGCAGACTTCGCGCTGGTTCGGGTCGAAGGCGCCTTCGCTCGACCTTTGTCTTTCTGGATAGGGCGGCCGCTCTTTCAACAGGATTACGGAAGGTACGGCCGTTTCTGGCTGCCTTCCCACAGTCGTTCCCTGGCGTACGTCAAGCTGTTCGGTGAATCGGAGCTGGAAATTGAATACTTCGACTATCAACTCCCTACGCCGGTCCCCTCGAAATCACACTATGGCAGCGTGTTGCCGCCAGTTACGCCATAAACTTCTCCAGTGACGTAGCTCGACTCCTGCGAAGCGAGCACAACATAGATCGGCGCCAGTTCTGCGGGCTGGCCCGGCCGCCCCATCGGAACCATCCCCCCGAATTCAGGAATCTTTTCGGTAGGTTGGCCGCCGCTCGGCTGCAGTGGCGTCCACACCGGACCCGGCGCAACAGCATTCACCCGAATGCCCTTGGAAGCCAATTGCTTGGCCAATGCTTTTGTGAAAGCCACGATCGCAGCCTTGGTCGAAGCGTAATCGAGCAGCGTCGGAGACGGCTGGTACGCCTGTATCGAGGTCGTATTGATCACGGTGGCTCCCGCGGGCAGGTGAGGGAGCGCTGCCTTGCTTAACCAGAACATTGCATACACATTTGTCTTGAAGGTCTGGTCGAACTGTTCTGTCGTGACGTCCTCGATGTTCTCCACGGCATGCTGTTTTCCCGCCACGTTGACCAGAATGTCCAGGCCGCCAAGCCCTCTCACCGCATCGGCCACCAACTGTGTGCAGAAATCTTCGTTGCTAATGTCGCCGGGTAGCGCTACCACGTTTCGCCCGGCTGCCTTGACCAGCGCCACCACTTCCTGTGCGTCCTTTTCTTCGCTGGGCAGATAGTTCATCGCAATGTCAGCGCCCTCACGCGCGAACGCGATCGTTGTCGCACGCCCAATTCCGGAATCCGCGCCGGTGATCAAAGCCCTGCGTCCCGCCAGTCTCCCGAACCCCTTGTAACTCTCCTCGCCATGATCCGGCTTGGGATGCATCTCCTGCGCCAGACCCGGAGCCGGCTGCTCCTGCTTCTCAAACTTCGGATGTGGATACTGCTTAGTCGGGTCCTGCATCGCATACTGATTCTTTGTCGTTGAACTCGCCATAACTTTCTATGGATACGTTTCCGATCCACTCTCCTGCCTCGTGAAAACACCGGCACTGCCGTCGCGGACTCTGCACCGCCCGGGAGCGGGCATACTACTTCTATGCGCAATCTGTGGCAGGACGTTCGCGCTGGG
>JAOAPP010000397.1 GCA_025462985.1 Bryobacterales bacterium
CGCTAGAATCGAACACAGAATCGACAGCGGGATGGAAGTCGCAACGATCAAGGTCGAGCGTCCCGAGCCGAGGAACAGCAGAACGACCAGGCCGGTCAATACGGCCGCCATCCCCATTTCTCGTACGACGTCTAGAACCGAAGCGCGCACGAACGTCGAGGCGTCGTTCAATGCCGTGATCTTCACGCCCTTCGGCAGCGTATTTAAGATTTGCGGTATTTTTGCCTTCACGCCTGCGACCACCGCGAGTGTCGAAGCATCACCGGCTTTCAATATCTCGAGCAGCACGGCCTGATGCCCGCCGACCAGTACGGCGTTGGTCTGCGGCGGTCCTCCCAAATACACATGGGCGACGTCGCCCACCGTCACAACCGTGTTGCCCGCCTGCTTGATCGGCAGCGCATCGAAGCTCGACACACTCACCGGCGAGGCGTTGGTCACGACCAGAAAATCGAGCGCCCCGATCTTCTGATCACCCGCCGGCAACACGATATTCTGCTGCCCCAGAGCCTTGGACACGTCCTGCGCAGAGAGGCCGTGCGCCAGAAGTTTCTGCTGGTCAAGATCAACCTGAACGTAACTGAACGTTCCTCCGTACGGTGCGGGCACCGCGACGCCCGGCACGGAGACCAACATCGGCCGGATCAGATTCGACGCCATATCGTAGAGCTGCGATCCCGTGAGCTGGTCCGATGAGATCTGCAGGGCCAGCACCGGCACCGAGGAAGCGTTGTAGGACAGCACCAGCGGCGGCGTGATTCCCGTTGGCATTTGCTTCAGCACGGTTTGCGAGACCGCAGTGACCTGTGCCTGCGCCGCCGCCACGTCCGTGCCCGGCTGGAAATAGACCTTCACGATTCCGCGGCCGTAGAGTGACTGGCTCTCGATATGCTCGATGTTGCCCACCGTCGTGGTCAGCGCGCGCTCGTAGTAATAAATGACCCGTCCCGACATGTCCTCGGGCGTCAGACCGTTATAGGTCCAGACGACCGCCACCACCGGAATCCCGATGTTCGGGAAAATGTCAGTCGGCGTCTTGAGCGCGGCACGGCCGCCGAAAATGAGGATCAGGATCGCAAGAACGACGAATGTGTAAGGCCGCTTCAGCGCGATGAGGACGATCGCATTCATCGGGGGCCTCCGGAGTGTGTAATACCGTCCGCGACGTACGACGTCGGCAATACATTGCGAAGCGCGGCCAATAAAACGCGAATTGACGGGTTGGTGCGGCTTCGGCTCATCAGGTATCTCCCGGCCAGATTGAAGAAGGAGCTCGCCTTCAGATTCTGCAACTCGTGTGTATCGTGGCCGCTACTCTCCATCCTCAAGGCATCAACTCGATGTCAGGAGCCGTTACGGATGTAACCCGTTGCGTTGATACGGATCACCGAGTCGTCAGCGCAGTGCGCCACGACGCGGCGAGTGGGTCGCCATGTGCTGGCCCACAGCTGCCGTTAATGACGGCCCGAAAAAGATTACGTCGAGGTGGAGCTGATTGATCGACTGAGCGGAGTCGATTGCTGCCGCGCATCCTTGCGAGGCCGGCTAATCCATGCAGTAACAAAGGCGATGACGGCGGCGAGGGACAACCAGGCCCCGGGCATCGCCCGATTTCCGGTTTCGTGGATCAAATAAGTCGCGATCACCGGCGTCGAGCCACCGATCGTCGTCGCCAGACTATAGGCCAGCGAGAAGCCGGCGGTACGGACGGCAGCCGGCACGATTTCGGTCAGATGCACGACCATCGCGCCGTTGTAGCCGGCATAGATAAAGGACAACCAAAGTTCCACTGCCAATAGCCTGGCGAAAGATGCGTCATTCACCAGCCAGGACATCGCCGGATAAGCCGTGAGAATTGCAATGCCTGAAAAGAACAGCAGCAGTGGACGTCGGCCGATTCGATCTGAAAACGATCCCATGAGCGGCAGCCAGATCAAGTTCGACACCCCGACACATAGGGTTACCAGCAGCGCATCGCTCTGCGACAGCTTGAGTATGTCCTTGCCAAATGTGGGGGTGTAGGCAGTGATCGTGTAAAAGGAAACCGTGGTCATCAACACCAAGGCAACGCCCGTGAATATGATTCGCCAGTGGGTCAGCATGCTGGCGTAGATTTCCGATGGACTTGGATGATGTTTCCGCGCAGCGAACTCCTCCGTCTCCTGGAGAGTCCGTCGAATCATGTAAATGAAGGGAATAATTAGACAACCGACAATCAACGGAATGCGCCAACCCCAGGCCTGCAGTGCTTCAGGCGGCATCCAATTGGAAAGCGCGTAACCGAGCACGCCGGCGAAAGCTACGGCCACTTGCTGGCTGCCGGATTGCCACGAGACGTAGAATCCCTTGTGTCCAGGCGTCGCGATTTCGGAGAGGTATACCGAGACACCACCTAACTCGACGCCGGCCGAGAACCCCTGGCATAGCCGACCCAAGACCACGAGAATGGGCGCGAACAGGCCGATGGTCTCGTAACCAGGCACCAGGGCTATGGTGAGAGTCCCAATCGACATCAAGGACAGTGTCACGAGCAGTCCCTTGCGCCGTCCGATGTGGTCGATGTAGGCGCCGAGGAATATGGCGCCCAGGGGCCGCATCAGGAAACCCACGGCAAACGTCGTCAAAGAAAACATCAACGAAGCAAATTCGCTGCTGGCAGGAAAGTAGGCGCGACCGATGGCGGCACTGAAATAGCCGAAGACCATGAAGTCGTACATTTCAAGAAAATTTCCGCTCGCCACGCGGACTACTGTCTTCAGTTTCTCCTTGCGTTGTGCGGATGTCAGCATTTGATTGAACAAGGCGATCGGGCGGGCTTTCTGAGGGGAGTCCCTCGCGCCTACCTGCGCGAGGGGAGATCCTTAGAACTTCGCCTTGAAGCCAACGAAATACGTCCGGCCGATAATGTCGTAAGTCGCCGTATCGGTGGTGAGCGGCTGGCCGCTCACGAACGGAGGAGCCTTATCCGCGATATTCGTAAGTCCGGCCGTCAATTGGATGTGATCGATGACATCCCAGTGCGCGTCGATATCGAAGTAGCTATAGGAAGGCACTCCCGGCGTCGTCGAGGTTGGGTCCACTACCTGATCCTGATGCTTCATCGCCGCAATATAGCGCCAATGCAGCGCCGCTGAAACGGGTCCGATCGCGTATCCGAACGCCGTGTTCGCTTTCCAACGCGGGTGAGCCATTTCCGGACTCACCTGCGTGTTGCCGATGCTGCCTGCGTAGTCGAGCACCGGCGAGCCAGGCAGCGACGCTACATCGAAGGTGTGAATGTAGGCGATCAACGAATTGAACCGGAAGGTGCCCGCATTATTCAAACCCAGCGCATCCAGCCCGAAGCTCCAGTCGATCTCCGTGTCAATGCCGTCCGTTTTGTAGCTTGCGAGGTTCAGAAGTCCCTCATG
>JAOAPP010000409.1 GCA_025462985.1 Bryobacterales bacterium
GTCGGCGAACACTATGGTGCGAACAGCCCCCCGGTTCAAGTCCCCGCTCGAATAAACTGCCGGTCCAAATCCCCTCTCGATAAGTCCCCTCACCTCCGGATCGCGGTCCGCCAATTCCCGCGCCGCCGCGTCGGCATCATAGAATCGCGCGGCCGGAGCGAGCTCCTGCAAACATTTCAGGAACGTACTTTTGCCCGTGGAGATCCCACCGGTAATTCCAATTGCTGGCATAGTCAGATACGGTCGCGTTCCGGCGCGCCCGACTTATTTCCACAGTTGAGCATGAAACCCGGCCAGTGAAAAAGAAAAGCGGCCCGTGAAGTCATCACGAGCCGCCTGCCGGAAAGGAGCGTGGCTTGCCTAGGGAGTCACGACGAGCGAAAAGTCAGCCGACCCGGTCGGCGTGCCCACGCCATTCGCATAGAAGCAGTCGCCCCCGAAGGAAACTCCCCAGTCTGTAACGTTCCTGACCGCCGCCGCGAACGCTGCCGGGTCGGACCCGCCATAAAAATCGGTCCACAGACCTTGCTCGAGCGCCGTGTCGAGGGCGGTCGGGTGGTTAATGATCACGCTCAGCGGCACCCGTTTCGTCGACCACCAATAAACCGATGGATTGAATCCGCCGGTGCCTTTGGTCGTGAAATACAGGCCTACTTCCGGGTTCGCCGAGCTCCCTGAGCATCCGGGATAATTCGCGAACGTCGTTCCGGGCGCCACGTTCGTAATGCTGGCGGTTCCCTGGAGGGTTTTTCCCGTGAGATCTCCGAACTCGCCCACCTTCGTCGAAGTCAGATAGGCCGCATCCGCGGTCTCGGGGAAGGTGAAGCTAACTGTGTTCGTGCTGGTTTCGTAGGAGACTTTTTGGGCCCGTAACGCGCGCCCCGAAGAATTAAAGCTGTAGAGCTTCCAAGTAGTGCTCGCGGCCAGGACAACGGCCGGGATGAGGATACAAAGAGCGCCGGTTAGCAGCCAGGCGCGTTTACCCAGCCCTCGCGTGATAGTGAAGAGTTTGGTCTGAATGGATTTCATTTTTGTTTTGCAGAGGTGGCCCGGGAAAGTTCCACGCGCCGCCGTTGGTTAATGTTTCGGCGAAACCATCCGGCGAGTTGCGCCCTTTTATCCCCATGCAACAGAACCAGCTTCGCGGGGTGGTTGTGGAAAATTCGCCTGCTAATAGCAAGCTTTAATTACAATTTCCATGCTTTCCCCGCATTTGAGAGCCCGCCGAGCCGCTGTCCTTCCGGGCCGGGCCGGCCGAACAACGTGCTGACAAATTCCGGCGACACCAGCGCCACGACGCAGGCAAAGACGCCGCCGAGAACCGACGCCGCCAGAGCGCCCGCGACGATATAGACGAAGTAGCGAAGAAAGCTCACGGTTCAGGTCTAACGAGTCTGGTCGGGAAACATGTTTCGATCGTCGGCTTCCAGGACATCAAACACAAGCCGTTCCGAAGGAAGGTCGGCGCCATAGAACTCTTGGAAGGATTACTTCAAGTCCGCGGGCACATCGGCCACCGTGACACGGCATAGCCGCGCGCCGACTGCTCGCCGCGCCACAGCGACCCGCCGTCCCAGTGCCGCCGCTACGTCCTTGTCACTACCGGCGTCCCGCACGATCTCGACGAAGTTCTCCGCGCTGATTCCGAAAGCAGCCAGGACCAGCCCGCTCATTCCACGCCCGATCTGGTACTGCCCGACATTTCCTCCCGGAAGTTTTGCGCGCGCCACGTCGATCATCCGCGGCAACATGCACAAGCCCTCCAGTTCTTCTCTCGGCGACCGAGGCGGCCTTTGGGTAAGGTCAAGCGGTGTCATAAGCTAGCGAGAAACAGTCAGCCCTGGCGGGATGAGTTTCATTCTCTTTTCATCCCTCACCCTTCCTCCTTTCCTGTCAGAGTTCGCTTCATCGCTTGGTTATGCCTATCGAAGGACGATGACATTGTAGCCCCACTTGACGTGATAAAGAGTAGCGGACCGTCCAGTATCGGCCGACCAAACGTTTATGAAATCTGGAACTTCCGTGTCGTGAATGGTGAAATGGCCACGCTCGTCTGTCCCGTCCTGGAGTACAATGACGCGGTCCTCGGCCGAATGAACCCGATGTAACCACTGTGCGCCGACTCGCGCATACGGCTGCGCCGTGCCGTAGCGGTCCACAACGGAAATGAGGATAGTCGACGGCGCCACGCAACCGGCGAACCCGAGGCAGCATAGCAACGAAATGAGTGGCACGACTAGCGACTGCATGGGTCTAACGAGAATGGAACGGACTGCCAAGCCGTGACATAGACGTCAAGCCCGAAGGGTGAACGAATGGCATGAGTTCATCAACAAGATGAGCGACGGCGGACGAGGGCGGTCCTCGCTCGGAGTGGAAGTATGGAAGTCATCTCAAATGTGGACGCAAAGCGGTCTGACGTTCGCTCCATCGCATGGTTAGGCCTATTTCGGTTTGTAGTGATCCAAGAATTTACCAACATAGTTGCCTTCTTCGGAGCCATCCGGCCTCGCGATGAGCCAATTGATGATTTCTGATTCGGAAACGGATATTAACTCGCCACGCTTGTAGCCCGCAATCGGCATCGGGCTGTTGATGCGCCCATAAACCTTGCCGTTCTTGATCGCGTGAACGTCGACAAAAACGTCCGCCTGCTGAACTTCCTTCTTCGCGTGATCGATCACTTGGAGGCGCACCATCACAGCAAACGTGTGGCCAGGTGGCAAACCGGCGAGAAATCGCCTTTTCGCCGCCGGATACGTCGCACGCGCCTTGGCGACGTAAGGAGCCGCGGCGCGCCGATATGCCAGCAGCTTTTCGTCTTCCATGCGAACCGCGTCCGGTGACTGAGCAAAACCCGATAACGAGTAAACGGCCAACACCGCTAAAAAGTAGAGTGTGCGCATGGGTCTAACGAGACCAAGATGAGCGACGGCGGACGAGGCTGCGCGTTGCTTGGGGTGGAAGGTTGGAAGTCATCGCAAAAATGGAGCGCACGGCGGTCCGCCGTCCGCTCCATCGCCTGGTTAGATGACTAGCGTGCATCGGAGTGAGTGTATCTTCCTGTGACCGACAGAATCTCAACAGTCTGCGTATCGGGAGTAAGGCGATAGCGTACTGAGATACCTCCGCCGCACGCCAAGTGTGCTCGGAAGGTGGTCGCTTGGAAGAGGGCCATTCGAGAGGGTGCAGCTGGACCTGCTTCCAGAAGAGTCCGAAGAGACCCTCGGCGCTTTCTTTCGGATGCGGTGATCGCGCACAGACCAACGCAATCTCCCGCTGCAGCGCTGCGCGATCGCTTAGCCGCCAAATCACATCGTGAAACTTGGGGAGTGTCATCTAACGAGAATTAGACGCAAATTTTCGTCCAACTCGGGATCGGGGGAATTGGGTGGACATCGAAAAGGGAGGAAGCATTGGCGGACATCCATATCACGAAAGCGCGTAGTTCATCAAACCAAAACGAGGGGAGCGGGGGCGGAGGACTGTGTGAAGGGCAACAGCCCCGGCCGGCCGGTCATTCTCATTGACATTCTATCGTGAAATAAGCCACCCTCGTCTCCCTCCCGCTGCCTTGGCTGTGCACCTCTAACCCCAACTCTTATGGCTACTCCTCCTAACCCGCCGTCACGCAGCGACATTGGACCTATCTCCGACACAACCAGCCTGGGCGAACCCGGCGAGACTCCCGCCGCCCGGGTCGCCGCCGCCAGCAGCAGACAAGCGCCGCCTGACGCTGGCCAATCAGAGATCGAAACTGAAACCGACCCGGCCACGACGGATGAGACCTCGCAAGAGGCCAACGGAGCAGTTCCTAGCAATAGCAACACCGCCGCATCGACGGAGGAGCCGGCGACGACCGTCACGACGGAAAGCAAATCTCCCAGCGCGTCCGACACCTCCTTCGCCGGGGGACAAGGGGAGGACCAACGAGGCATGGGTAAACCGTGGCCCGCGCTTGATTATTCCCAGACGCCCGATGGCGTCGAAAAACAATTGCATGAGAGAATGCTGGCGAGGTACGGGACTAATCTGGTTAACGACATGGAGGACGCGCAATACCTCCTCTCCTACGTCACGCGGAATGGATTGGATGACGAACGCAACGTAACCGAGGAAACCATCCAGACGGTGATCGCGGCCCGCGAACACATGCGCAACTTGACCTTCGATTCGCAAAAGGAGGAGGCGAAGTTCCGCAAGTGCTGCGGCGTGCTGGCCAAAGCGGCCGAGCCTGTCACCGCCGCGAGCCTGCGCGATTCCTTCACCAAAGAGCTGTATCGCCCCTGGCTCATCCTGGAACCTCGGTTAAAGCCAGTCGCCGAGATCGCGTGCCGCCGGTATCGCGCCTTGGCCATCCTCATCCTGGTCTTTCTGCTCGGCTTTCAAATTTATTGGACTGCTTGTTCGACAGTGCTCAACAAGACCGACGCCCTGATCTCCGAAATCAATAAGGCGCCGTCGCGCGAGTACTACATTGCCCAGGAAAGCGCGCGGGCCGACGCGTTGAAGGCCGCGACGGACACTACGCAAAGCGCGGACGAGCCGTCCAGCGACCCCTCCAGTTCGTCGGAAGGTGGGTCGACCGCTGTCGTCTCCCTCAAGCAAGACAAGACGCAGCTTACCCGGGACGAGTTGGTTTCCAAGATCGCGGAATTAAACGCCAACTACTCGATGCTGGATAAGTTCATGCGGCCGTTCCGGCGGCTCTATTTCGTGCCTAACCCGCCGGCCGCGCAGTCCCAGGCGACGCCAGCGCCCCAGCCTAGTACAACCCGCCCGCCCACTACGACGTCACAACCCAGCTCACCGCCGAATCCTTCCACGACCGAGGCCCACCGCACCAACGGCCAGGATCCCGATGCCATTTTCAAGCCTAGCGAATTCCAGACGACGAGCGCTTCCATTCGCGCCGTCGCCAGCCAGGTGGTCGAAGTGATGCAAAAGTGGCTCTTACCGCTTCTCTACGGAGCGCTCGGCGCGTCGGTTTTCGTCATCCGAACGCTTTCCGTCCAGGCGCGAGACCGCCTTTTCCGGCGCGAAGCGCTGGTCTCTCTGGTCCTGCGAGTCTTTCTCGGGATGATTTCCGGGTTGGCGATCGGATGGTTCTGGAATCAGAATCCAGCTGCCGCGACGGCAGCGGGCCCCGTAACGGTGACTACTCTGTCGCCTTTTGCCCTGGCCTTCGTCGCCGGCTACGGCGTCGAGCTTTTCTTCGCCCTCCTGGATAAGATCGTCTCCACCTTTACCAACAAGGCGTAGCCAACCACCAAGAGGTTTCCTGGAGGGACGCCCGATGGGCGTCCTCGCATTCCTAGCGTCCAACGGTTCGCGAGGACGGGCAGCGCCCGTCCCTCCAATTAAGAAGCCAATCCTAAAAAAGAAAAAGCGGCCCGGGACTTAACCCGGGCCGCTCTCTCAATTGATTACTAAAAGCGTTCTACTTTTGGTGCTCGAAGTAGCTCACGCATTGGCCTTGGTTCTTGAACGGCCCCGGTGCGGCGGTGAAGCTTTGCCACCCGCCATTCTTGCACGAATCGGCGCTCTCAAACGTAAATGTGGCATCATTAATCATGACGTTGTCCGCCTGCATCGTTTGAACACCCCCAGCGACAGCCCAGCTTGCGTCCGTCACGAGTTGAATTCCAGTAATCGGATAACTGCCATATGAAGCTTGGACTTGGAAATAGGGTTCGTAAAACGCACCCCCCAGTTGAGAGGCGTCAACCAAGCTGGCAGGCTGCACCAAGTTCCCCGAGTTCTGCCAGATATTCTGCGGGCACCCGGTGTA
>JAOAPP010000413.1 GCA_025462985.1 Bryobacterales bacterium
ATTTGTTATCGATGTCCAAATGCAGACCTTGGGCCCCACTGTTGTTCCGATTCTCTGCGCAAGTACGTTACTTCTAACTCAGAAACCCGCACCAGGTGTTTGGATCCATCGGGATTGTTATCGTAGCGCGTAATTCGGCGGCAGCCGACCGCGACAACTGTCGTCCCGTTCCATATTGCAGGTAACTGCGAAGCACTCCTATTCTGGCGGCTAGACTTTTTACTCGCGTCCTTTATGTCTTCGCACATCTCCATTCAAACTACTATTGGTTGCGGCCGTGCAACTGATCACAGCTCTAGGCGGGGGCTGGGACAGGCCGCAACTTCCTACACCCATGCAGGTGACACAAAAGCCGGTGAGGGCCGAGACTACCATCCATCAGTAGCGCCGCATAAAACTGCTTGGCGGCCCGTGACGGTACGGTAACCTCAGCCGTCTTTATGTCTCAGTTGTTGTTCGAACTGTCACGTAAAGTAGACCCGCCCGCGAGCCGGGCGCGGGGGCCCTTACTCATTCCGCCGTGTGCCAGCTCGAATCCGCCTTCCACCCAGTCATGGCTTTTGCGATTCTTGCTGTGTCCGGCCCGAGATCTTTTTGGTACACAATGTCATCCGGTGTCACAATGAACGTCATCACTCCCGACGACCGATAGTCCGCAGGATATGCTACGAAAGCGAATCCGCCCGCCGTGCCGTTGGGGACATTGCTCCCTTTCCGCTGTCCAGTGAGCATCCGGAAGTAATATCCGTGGAACGGAGCCGAGGCTTCTCGCGCCTGCCGGGTACTGACGAGAGTGTTGGCATATTGACTCGTAGGGCCATCGCCTGTTGCGTTGGTCTCGTGCTTTTTGCTTGCCAGGACCAGCGCGTGACAGGTGGCAATCGCTGTGGCTTCATTTTCCCCGACGCGGCGGAACAAGATTTCCTGCCCGCCGGCATCGGAATCGAAATACCACTGCCCCTTTCTCGACGCTAGAGGAACCGGGAATGGCCAGTTCTCGGCACCGATGTACAGAATGGTGATTCCATCCTGTTCCCGCACCAGGCGATGCATCTCCTCGTATTTCTTTGCGAATTGCGCGCGCTCGAGCTTGTCCTCGACTTCGTCACTCGAGGAAACGAGTTCCCTTCCTCCTCCGAGAATTTGCAAGACGCCTTGCTCATTGTCCCGTTGGACGGCCAGGAACAGGGCACGGCTCGCTTCTTCGGCGGACGCAAACGTCTTTTGGTTCGGTTCCTGAGCAAAAGATGGGTGGACGCAGCTCACAACCAAGAGAGCCAAGCCGACACGCCTTGTTGCTGTGAGCCAGCCCGGCTGAATTGTTTCGAATTTCTTATTCGCTGTATGCATGATTGTTTTCTCCATATAAGTAGTTGTCGAGTTCTTTCATGGACGTAAACTACCTTCGACCACCACCTCCATGAGAGCCGCCACCACCATGGAACCCGCCACCAAAGCTTGACCGTCCACGAGAGGAGAACCCTCCGGCAGTGCCTCCATGGTTGAAACCGCTGAACGCGCCGGAACGAGTATCATGGCCGAACGTGTTGTGATTGCTCATAGTGTTGTGATTGACGACGGTGTTGTGATTGACGACGGTGTTGTGATTGACGAGGGTGTTGTGGTTCACGATGGTGTTGTGATTCATAACGTTGTGGTGATTGATGAAGGCGTTGTGATTAAGAAAGGTTCTACTGTGGGAGATGTAGGCACCGTGGTTAAAGAGAACCGCCCGGTGGGCCCAGTCGAATCCCCAGTTGTGCCATCCCCACCCGAAGCCACCGAAGAACCCCACTCCGATGCCGAAGCCAAACGCAAAGCCGGGTGTCGTGAGATAGAGTCCTGGAAACGGATACCAACCGGGCCACGCTACTAAAGGTGCCCCATACACGAGCCACGGGTCGTATTGCGGGACATAGACCACTTCAGGGTTTGCCGGTTGAATCACGATGGTTTGCCCCTCTGTTACCGTTTCCTGCGGGCTGCTTTTCAATTCCCCCGCGCTCTGCGCACGACGACGCATGACCTGAACCGCGTCCATCACATCTTGCGGCTGGTTTACATAGGCGTCTCCCAGTGACGAGGTCCAGGAAAGGTTCTTGTCCATGTTGGCAAGCACGGAAGGAAACTGCGTGAGCGCTTTTACGCTCGGGTCCCAGGATTGCTTGTCTACTTCGTTACCCAGTTTTTGTCCCGTGAGCTTAGAATGCTGCTGCATCCAACGATCAGCTTCCACGACTTCAGGGGGATATGTTGCGGCAGCGAGAATCTGCGCCACCAATGCGTCTGGGTAAAGGGCGATCGGAGCTACCAGGTCTTGCAGCTGTTCGGGGGGCTGCTGCCCGACCGGAGTTGGCGACGATGCTGCTGGCTGGTCCGTCTGATCGGCGAAGCCTACGGGCGCAGTAGCGATTGCAATTGAGCCACACAATAGAATGACTAAACTTCGTTTGAATATCATGGTAAGTTCTCCTTGACTCGGCAACTGGTTTCTGGCGATGCTGAGTCCTTTCACGCCTCGCATAAGGGCACACCAGTTGCCAAACCGAGAGCGGGTATAGTTCTGAACAAATGCTTTATTTGTCGAGAGTTAGTTGGAGAAGTGAGTCGTACCCGATCGGGGTGTCGGACCAGTCGGAAGTGTCGCTGCCGCTTCCTCGCCTCCCGACACTCCGTTCGCATCGGTACCTGGTCTCTTCATTCGTGTGATGAACCTGGCAGAGTTTGATCCGGGTGAATTCATTCGACGAGACAGCCGGAACGTTCAATCGCCCCAATTAAACGCCACGTATTGCAGCTTGCCGGCTCGCTCGATCTGCAACACAATGGCCTGCTCAGGTTTCATACTGTGGAGCATCGATCTTAGCTGTTGGACCGACTCGACTGGGGTTTGGTTGAAGCTGTGAATGATGTCCCCCGCATGCAGGTTCGAGGTGAACGAATTCAGTTCTGGTGATTGTGCCACCACTACGACTCCCGAAGATATGCGTGGGCTCGGGAGCGCAGCACTAAGTTTATCGCTGAAGTCGAGAACAAATACGCCCAAACGGCCAATTAAGTTGTGAGGATCGATGAAGTCGGCAAGGTCATCTTCCTCATCACGATGCTGCTGGGCGGGAATAAGCAGCGAGATTCTTTGCGAGCCGCGCAGGACGACGAGTGTGAGAGTTTCATCTGGGGGATGCATGTACAGCGCAGCCGTGAAGCCGGGAAGCCCAACAATTTGTTGACCGTCGACTGAATAGACAATATCTCGCACCCGCACCCCTGCCTGCGCCGCAGGCCCGTCCGGCGCGACATCAGAGATGACCACTCCCCAGTCCTGTGAGAGTCCCAGACCCTGTGCGAGAGTGGGCGTGATCTCTTGTGCGCTTGACTGGATTTCCGTGCGATCTACGTGACCGTATTGCCGTAGATTCTGATATACAAACCGGATGGTCCGTGACGGGATGGCGAAGCCAAGACCCTCGCTTCCGCCGCCTTTCGTCAAAATAAAAGTATTCAATCCCACGACGTAGCCGTCCAGGTCAACCAGCGGGCCTCCGCTGTTGCCGGGATTGATCGGCGCATCCGTCTGTATGTAAACCATCGCCTTATCGGGATCCGGTTGACGCCACACTGAACTGACAATGCCCATGGTCACCGAAGTCTGCAACCCCTCCGGGCTACCCACCGCCAGAACCACTTCGCCAGGATAGACGGGGCGGGTCACTCCCAGCGGCAGAACGGGAAGGTTGTGTGCGTCAACTTTGAGGAGTGCCAGATCGGTGTCCTTGTGAGTACCAACCAGCTTGGCTTCGAGGACTTTGCGCTTTCCTTCCGGCGGCATGTCGAGCGGAGAAGTGCCATCTGGCTCGGGCAGAGCCACACGAATCTTCTGTGCACGTTCCACGACGTGAGCGTTGGTGATGATGTAGCCGTCGGGATCGAGAATTATACCTGAGCCGATTGCATTCTGCCGCACAACGAGATCGACATTGTCGTTTCCATTGGTCCCCGCCGCCGGCCCGTATCCGCTCACCATGATTTCAACCACAGCGGGAGAGATCCTCTTCGTGAGCGCGACCAAAGAACCGTCGAATTGCCGGAGCGCATCAGAGGAGCGCGGTTCGACGCGCGTCTCATCTATAGCAGCGGCACTAGCCGCCCTACGAGTTTGCGCCTCCTCGGCCGCGACAGGGAAGATTGAGATTGTGAGTGCGGCGAAAAGGAAAAGAGATTTCATTGCGGATCTACGCCTCGAGCGTGCACGTCGACAACCGAACGGATGCCGGGCGGCAGTGATCGGCTTCGCCGCTATCTCGAGAACGATGTCGCCGTATTCTTCTATGCGATGTAACGCAGGAACGCGCCCATCAAGCTGCAGTGCCATGTCGGCTGGCCCTGGGACTGGGGTCCCTTGTCAGAAACCCCATGATTTGTGCCAGCTCCGTCGCTTTTATCTCGGGTAGACAAATTGCTCCCCGTAATTGTCGCCAGGATAGAACCAAGCCTTTACGGCTTCCGGTTGCCCCGCGCCCCGTTCCTCAAGGCTCAAGATAGTGTGCCCTGGTGTTCTTGTGCGATAGTCGGGAATTGCCTCGACGGTAGTGATCAGTCGCGTGTCGTAGGCTTTGAATATCTGGACGATGTTAGTGTCGCTCGCGCCATTCATCAACTTGAACACATATGTGCCTGCCGAAAGGACTGTCCCGGGAACCTCAACAGGTCCATTTAACCTAACGATCGTCATCTTATCCGTCTCATCGGCCCGACCGTTTGGGACGAAGAGAGCTCCGAAGAGCACCAGGCTGAACGCGGTTGTGATCAATATACGGAATTTCATTTATGCTCCTTTTTTATTCGCAATGACTGACATGACACAGCCGCAAACTTTTGGCGGCATCATGTTGTCTCTGCACATTTCGTTAACGCACGGCGGCTGCCAAAACGGAGCGGGTATAAGCGCCTGTGCAAGTGGCTTGTTATGTAGAGGTTAGATCGAGGAGCGAGACTTACTCAGTTGATGTGTCGGAGCTGTCGGAAGCGTCGCCGCCAGCTCCGTCGCGGTTCGACACTTTGTTTGGGTTGCATACCCAATGTATTCATTCGTGATGAAGGTAGTACGTTTGAGTCCGAGCATTTGCGCTGCTTTACGATCGGGAGAGCCATCTCGTCTGCTATCTTATGGCGATCGACAAAGGCGAGCGGCCGTTT
>JAOAPP010000429.1 GCA_025462985.1 Bryobacterales bacterium
ACACTATTATCAAGAGCGTCTATAGAATTGCGGCATTCCAATCTTTCCAGCGAATCTGTCGCCAGCCCAGGCCCTGCAGCGCCATTGGCCCCCGAATCGGATCCGCTTAACTCTGCTGCAGCTCAAGCGGTCGCGCTTGCCCGTCGTGACTATTTTCTACTCCCCCTTTTAAGTCTTCTCACGATGGTCCTGCTGTTTGCCGGAACTGAGATCGTGACGCGCATGCTCTGGACTGCGGAAGAACACGGCTACTGCCTGGCGTTTGACCCCATCGTCGGTCCGCACGGCAAGCCCGATTGCGTTTTCACTGTAAAGGTCTCCGAAGCTCCAGCCCCTGTGGTCCACCGCTTCAATCATTGCGGTTACCGTTCCGAGGCATCCTGTGGACCGAAGGCGCCCGGCGTCTTCCGGATTGCTCTGCTGGGATCTTCGATCGCCGAAGGCTACATCATTCCGTATAACCAAATGTTAGGAAGTCAGCTGACGAACACGCTCCGCCAGGTATGGCCCCGCAGAGTCGAACTTGAGAATCTCGGAGCGGAAGCTTGTCCGCCGATCTATTCGTATCGGCATGTTGGCGAAGCTCTTCATCTCCAGCCCGATGCGGTTGTGCTCATTCTTAATCCCTGGGACCTGGAGCAGGACGTGGATCCGAAACTGATGGCGCTGCGGGACGATCCGAAGCCCATAGACCACGCTCCAGCACCGACGATCAATCTGAACCCTGTTCAGCAGCTGCAAGCCTGGGCTCATGAGAGCAGAACGATGCTGGTGGCCCAGCATTACATGCTCCAAGACGAGGCAACCTTCATTAAGCTCTATCTGATGGCCGGCGGCGATCACACTGCCTTTGTGCGCTATCCGTTCTCGCCATCGTGGAGCCGCCGCTTCGGCGTTACCGATATCCTGCTCGGGGAGATGGCGCGGAAAATTCATGCTGCCGGGGCGAAATTCCTTGTCGTGGCAGTTCCGGAACGCGCGCAGGTTCTGATGCTTCGCGACCCAAATCTTCCTCCGGGTATCGATCCCTACGCGTTTACTCGGGAGCTGTCGCACATGGCTGGGAAGCACGGGATTCTGTTTGTTGATGGGCTCAAGGCGTTTGCCGGATGTCGGGATCCGGAAAGTTTGTTCTATGTCGTGGACGGGCATCCAACACCTCTGGCACACAAGATACTGGGCGAGGCTGCTGCCCGCGAGTTGATCGAGGCCCCTGCTTCACCGGGCCATAACTGACGGTCGAGAGGACAGTCACGAAAGGGCCAGCATTTTCTTTCACTCGCCTCCGGACCGCAACCCTTGCGCATGCATGAGCTTACCTGTTGGCCGGTTCTGGAGCGGCCCGTTCAAACCGCTTGTCGCGAAGATCCCGATGCTACGCTCCAGCCATGAAATCCGGCAAAAACAAAAGCGAGCAAACGTCGATCACTCAGCCGCTGATTCAGGATCTGAAAGATCACGAACGACTCAACTGCGCTAAACAAAATCCGATGATCGGATCCGAAGTGCTGAAACCAGCCAACCTTTACCAGGATGCTGGCAACGGCTTCAACGTAAGCTTCATCTTCCCCCAGAGTTAATGGAGAGGGCAGGTCTTCGGGCCTGCCCTTCTTTTAAGCATCCGCTAAACTAATGCTTCGGAAGTGCGCAAGAAAACAACCTACAAGGATGCTGGTGTTAGTATTGACGAGGCTGATCGAGCCGTCTCTCTGATTAAGCGCCAGGCATCGAAAACCATAACGCCCGGCGTACTCACCTCGATCGGTAGTTTCGGCGCTGGCTACTCAATGAAAGGGTGGCGTGATCCCGTCCTCATCAGCTCCGCGGATGGTGTCGGGACCAAGCTCAAGCTGGCTTTCGCATCGGGACGCCACGACACCGTGGGCGAGGATCTGGTCAACCACTGCGTCAACGACATTGCCGTGCAGGGAGCCACACCGCTCTTCTTCCTGGATTATTTCGCCGTCGGAAAACTCGACGCTGAGGTTTGCGGTGACGTCGTGAAAGGTATCGCGCGCGGCTGTAAAAAGAACAAATGCGCCCTCATCGGTGGAGAAACAGCCGAAATGCCGGGGATGTACAACGCTGGAGAATACGATCTGGCCGGCTTCATCGTCGGAGCTGTTGAGCGGGGCCGAATGATCACCGGGACGGAGATAGAGCCGGGAGATATCTTGCTCGGGTTGCCATCAAACGGGCTGCATACCAACGGATATTCACTCGCCCGCCGCATCTTGTTCGAAAATGCCGGCCACACCCTGGACGCCAGGCTGCCGGAGCTCTCCGCCACTTTGGCCGAGGAGCTTCTGAAGGTCCACAAGTCTTACCTCAAAGCCATACAGACCCTCCACACCGCTAAGCTGCTGAAAGGCGCGGCCCACATCACCGGTGGTGGCCTGACCGACAATCTGCCTCGCGTGCTGCCGGATTCCTGCTCCGCTTCCATCGACCTCATGTCCTGGCCTGTTCCTCCGATCTTTGAGGTGCTTCGCGATCTGGGCAACATACCCGAGGACGATCTGCGGCGGACATTCAACCTCGGGATCGGCATGGTGCTTGTAATTCCTCAACGGAAGCTAAGCGCCGTGACGCAACAGTTGAGGAAGATTCGCGAGCCGTTCCATGAGATCGGTCAGATCGTCGACCGTGCCTCCCGCCGGCAAGCGAAGGTTCTCTACCAGTGAATCGCGGCTCCCGTCCGCGTCTCGGTATTCTGCTGTCCGGCCGAGGGTCCAATTTTGAAGCCATTGCGAAAAACGTTTTTAAGGGGTCGCTCGATTGCGACATCGGCTTCGTTTTTTCAAACAAGCCCGACGCGCCTGGACTTGAGCTCGCACGTAAATTCGGACTTCCCTACGGCACTATTCCTTCAGCGGGAATGGGACGCGCGGAGTTCGACGCGCAAGTAGCCAGTCTGTTGTTGGGAAAAAAGATCGACTTGGTTTGCCTGGCTGGCTATATGCGTATTCTCAGTGGCCATTTCGTGTCGAAATTTCCCAATCGCCTGCTCAACATTCATCCGTCTCTCCTGCCGGCTTTCCCCGGCCTCGATGCACAATATCAGGCTCTCCAGCATGGAGTGAAGCTCACAGGATGCACTGTTCATTTCGTCGATGAACAGCTGGACAGCGGCCCGATCCTGCTGCAGGCTCCCGTGCCCGTTCTCGACGAGGATACCTTGGAGACGCTGTCCCAACGCATTCTCGCCGAAGAGCACCGCATCTACACGGAGGCCATTGCGTGGGTGCTGGAAGGAAACTTTCGCATAGAGGGTCGCCGCGTTCTTCGGACTTAACCAAATAGAAGTTCATGTTGAAATACGTCGTAGCAGTTTTTCTCGCCATCGTCCTCCTTGTCTTTGGGTTCGTTTGGTTCACCGGCAAGAAAGTCGATCTGAAGCTGGTCAGGCCTGTTACGGCCGTCGGAACAGCCACTACCGTGAGCGTGCAGGCGGATGCCCAGCACGGCACGAAATACTTTTCAGCCGTCCTCGAACAAAACGGCCAAAGCCAAACCATCTACGCCGATAACACGTCCTCGGCTCAGCGGAGCCGGATTTACACGTTCCCGGTAGGCAAGAAGGTGGACGAGTTCTTGAAAGATGGGCCGGCAAGACTCATATTGACGGCCGCTTCGAATGATATGCGCGGGTCCACCACGACCATCTCGCAGGCCCTGCAGATAATCCTCCGCGCTCCAACCGTGGTCGCCGATGGAATGCAGCACTACATCAATCAGGGCGGTGCCGAGCTGGTCACACTCGATCTTGGCGGAAACTGGAGTGCCGCGGGCGTACGGGTCGGCCGCTATTCTGCCGGCACTTTCCCGATGCCTGGTCAGCCCGATAACAGCAGTCATCGTTTTTCGCTGTTTCCCTTCCCTTGGGATGTCTCGCCCGACACTATTCCACTCGCCTTTGCCCGCAACGATGCCGGAACCGAAGTGACCACCACATTCTGGGTGAAGCTTTTCCCGAAAACCTTCAAGACAAGCAATATCGAGCTCAAGGATGAAAACCTGCAAAAGGTAGTCGGCGAGTTGGATCCGGATGGATCGGGGAGCCTCGTGGATCGCTTTGTGAAGATCAATCGAGACCTGCGGAAGGCCAACAACGATCAGATTTATCAGCTGCGCACCAACACCGTGAATCGGATTCTCTGGTCGGGCCCGTTCGTTCCGATCAAGGGCACTCGTGAGTCGTTCTTCGCCGACCGTCGCAGCTACTACTACAAAGGCAAGAAGGTCGATGAGCAAGTCCATCTGGGCTTTGATCTGGCCCAGACCAGGAACATGCCGGTGACGGCAGCGAACTCAGGGCGCGTGATCTTCGCCGACCGCCTCGGAATTTACGGGAACTGCATCATCATCGATCACGGCTACAGCCTTCAGACGCTCTACGGCCATATGAGCCGCATCGACGTGAAAGTCGGTGACTCGGTGACAAAGGAAGCACGCATGGGAGCCAGCGGCGCCACAGGAATGGCTTTCGGGGACCACGTGCATTTCAGCATGCTCATCGCCGGCGTCCAGGTCAACCCAATCGAGTGGTGGGACGAGCACTGGATCCGGGACCGCATCCTCAGCAAGATCGGTAGCCCGCAGGACAAAGCGGCGGCGGTTCAAGCACCTCCGCCGGCTTCTCCGACTGAACACGCCCGCAAACGACACCGCCATTAGAGGAACACAAAAAGAAACGGCCCGGAAGTCTTTCGACCTCCGGGCCGTCTGTATTAACATACGACGAAACTTAAGCTGTTTCGCCGCCCTGGTCCGTGCCTTGACGCATAGCGTTTAAACGTTCTTCACGGCGCGCCGCACGCTCTGCTGCCCGCTTTACGAGCTCAGAGCCAACCAGCTCCAGCTTGGCCGTTTCCGCTCCATCGCCCTTCCGCCAGCCCAGCTTCACAATGCGTGTATAACCGCCATTGCGCTGGTTGAAGCGAGGCCCGAGCTTGTCGAACAGCTTCTCGACCGATTCTTTCGTCAGAAGAAAGGCAGCCGCCCGACGACGCGAGTTCAGATTGTCTTCCTTCGCCAGGGTGATCAACCTCTCGACTAGCGGACGAGCCGCTTTTGCCTTCGGAACAGTCGTCGTGATCCGTTCTTCTTCGATCACGTTCGTGACCAGTCCGCGAAGCAGGGCCCGCCGGCCCCCGATGTCGCGCTTGAGTTTTACTCCGGCCTTACGGTGCCGCATGCTTATTCCTCTGCTCCAACGTAGTTGTCGGCCTCGGCGTACTCGGCGGGAGAAGCCGGCGGCGCACCGCCAACCAGACGTCCCTGCGGATCGAACTTCATACCGAACGAGAGGCCGAGACCCGACAGGATCTCCTTGATTTCGTTCAGCGACTTGCGACCGAAGTTCTTGGTGCGCAACATTTCAGATTCCGACTTCTGGACTAGGTCGCCAATGCTCTGAATATTGGCGTTCTTAAGGCAGTTGTACGAACGAACGCTGAGTTCCAACTCTTCCACCGAGCGGTTGAGAACTTCGCTCATCTGGTTGGCTGCGCGCTCTGTTGGCTCTTCCGCAACTTCGGGCATTTCCTCGAAGTTGATGAAGATCGTCATGTGATCCTTCAGCAGCTTGGCCGCCTGTCCCACCGCGTCCTGCGGCGAGATCGCGCCATTGGTCCAAACTTCAACGTTCAGCTTGTCGTAGTCGGTATTTTGACCGAGACGAGCGGCTTCCACCGTGTAGTTCACCTTGCGAACCGGCGAGTGGACCGAAGCGATTGGAATGTAACCGATCGGCAGGTCTTCATCGTAGTTGCGATCAGCCGAAGCATAACCGCGACCACTCTTGATCCGCATTTCGATATTGAGCCTTCCGCCCTCGCCCACCGTGGCGATGTGCAGATTGCGATCGAGCACTTCCACATCGGCATCGGTCTCGATCTGGCTGCTCATAATCTGGCCCGCGCTCCCCACGTTGATGCGCGCAACGTGAGTGCCTTCGCCGGCCATCTTGAACGGAACCTGTTTCAGGTTCAGAATGATGTCAGTGGCATCCTCAACAACGCCGGGAATGGGACTGAACTCGTGCGACACGCCCTCGATGCGCACGCCTGTGATGGCGGCGCCCTCGATGGAGCTCAACAGCACGCGGCGCAAACCGGTACCGATCGTGGATCCGAATCCACGCTCGAACGGCTGTGCCGTGAACTGACCGTAACGCTCGGTGAGTGTCTCGGTGTTCGCGACTAAACGTTTGGGCTTCTGGAATCCTTTAAACATATGGCTTTTGAATCCTCCTCGTCGATTGTCGA
>JAOAPP010000211.1 GCA_025462985.1 Bryobacterales bacterium
GTAGTTGTAAGTCAACGAGAACCGGAGATTCTGCAGAATGTTGTGGTCGACGCGGACCAGGACTGTCCGCGCATTCAGAAATTGTTGTGAGGGTCCAAGCAGATAATTATTCTGCAGCGCCGAGTTGAAGGGCTGTGGCAGATACTGCTGTATATTCGTCGCCACCTGCGACAAGGCCGAAGCTGGAATCTGATTGTTAGGATACGGACTCCTGACGACTGCATTCGCGGAGCCGCCGCAAGTCGCCGCGCTCTGCGTAGTTGAGGGGTCGAAGATCTGCCCGCCTAAAACCGGACGTCCGCACGCATCGGTTCCGACCTGCTTTCCGGTCAGATATTGGCTGAAGTTGCCGGTTCGCGCTCCGGTATCGGCCACCGTCGCCAGACCGCTCCCGGCCCCTGCGTTGGTGTACTTGAACATGTCGTAGTTGAAGAAAAAGAAGCTCTTGTTCTTGCCGTTGTAGATCTTGGGTATCGAGATCGGGCCGCCGAGTGTAAATCCATACTGGTTCTGCCGGACCGGCGGCCGAACAGGAGCGATCTCGCCGCGTGCCTGCAGTTTGTCGTTGTCGAAGAACTCATACGCTTCGCCGTGGTATCGGTCAGTCCCGCTCTTCGTGGTGTACTCGACAAAGCCGCCGCTGGTGTGTCCGTACTGCGCGCTGAAGGTGTTCTCGATGATGCGCGCCTCCGCAATCGACTCGTAGGGAGCTGAGCGTTCCTGCGTGCCGTTATGCCCGCTGACCTCGCCATACGAAGCGCCGTCCAGGAAGTTCTCAAATGCGCTGCGCTGGCCGCCGTTAATGCGGGCTCCGAAAGCGCTGCCGGGATAAATGTTCCCCTGGCTGGGCGCTACAAAGGTCGGGAACGTGTATAACTGCGATTCCGGGACGCGGTTCTCGCCGGACATAATAGCCGGGAGCGATTCGTACGAGAGCTGATTCACCGCCGCCGAGACCTGGGCGTTGTCGGCGTTCAGTTGTTCGGCCTGCGCACTCACTTCAACAGATTGCTGCACCTCGCCGACCTGGAGCACCACATCGCCACGAAACGTCTGGCCGGACGCCAGGTTAATGTCGCTCGCATGATAGGTTTTGAACCCGGACAGCTTGACCGTGATTTCATAAGTGCTGATGATCAGTGGCGGCGTGCTGTAGTTGCCCGATTCTGAGGTTTTCACGTCGGTAACAACGCCCGTCCTGGAATCTCTGACCGAGACCGGCGCATTCGGAACCGGGGCGCCCTGCGGGTCCGTCACCAATCCGGTGATAATGCCGCGATCTGCCTGCGCGAAGAGTTGCATGGCAGAAAGAGCGAAAAGAATCAGCAGAACTCTACACTTCATAACCTAAGGCCCCTCCCTGTGGGAATCGAACGTGGGATGTCGTTGAGGGAAGTGTGCGGTCAACGTTACGGGAAAACAAGTCTTTGCACAGTTAAATGACGTTACGAATTCACCCAACCTGCTGATATGAGAGTTGTTGTGCAGGTAACCTGACGCCTAACAAATGTCCGGAGGCCCGGACGTTACGCAAACGCTTACGAAGTCAGTCCCTCGATACTACCTGGTGAGCCAAATAATCTGACGACAGAAGCATCAAGTTGTTGGCCTCACATTTCACCACCACCTGGTACGCGGCCGGAAATCCGAACCCGGCGTCTTGTCCCAGCTTCGATCGCAGACTGCCCATCGCCTTTGCAGATGAAAAGAACTCGGCTGCGCCCTGAACGCCGACAGACGTGATGCCGGAAAGCAGCACCATCTGCTGCCGGTTCCGGTCGTCATGCAACGTTTTTACAGTGATTAGTCCGTAAACCCTCGAGAGACGCCCGCTGCCATCTTTTTCCGGCTCAATGGCCTGACCGGTCCTGCGGTTGCGGATCACAAATTCATGGACGCCAGGGTCGAATTCCACCGCGAGCGGCATGTCCTGCATCGCGACCGCCACCGCCTCGCTATCCACCGCAGCGCCCAGCAGAATGGCGTTTCGTCCCCGGAGTGCCGAAACGCTGGCGACCCGTTCTGGCAATAGCTGAAACGAGGCCCCAAAACCGCGCCGCGTATTGGCGCAGATAAGCGCGGCATTCATTGTACCGACCGCGAGCATGTTGTCCGAAAAAGTCAAACCCAGGCGTCCGCCCGGCGGTAACACCCGGTGTGCACGAAACAAAGGATAAGTATCGGGCGGCGCAGGATAGTTCTGGCTGCCGAACACCTCATGCCCAAGCGGCCCGACAACCAGACTGAGCGGGGTGGCGACTGTGAGGAGCACCGTGCTGTGATCCAGGGCAAGCGGCCCCCAAGCTTCAGTTAAAGTCGAGTCCGGTTCCGCCCCCTTCGCGGTATGGCGCATCGCCAGCCAGGTCAGAGCAGATCCCGCTAGCGCAGCGACCATCACTGACAGGATCAAAATCCCGCGGAAGCTCCTTCGGGGAACAATCGGAGGCGGGGCAAATGTGACAACCTGCTCCGTCAGCCGAGAAATATCGGGAACGGAAGGGATCTCGCTGGCCGAACGGCGAACATAGTGAGGCGAGTAAGTCCCCTTCGGAATCGAGATCTGTATCGCCTCATCAGGCAACTCGGTGGAATAAAGCTTCTCGAGCTTCTGCCGCAATTCGTAAGCGCGAGTGCGCACGGACGAATCCTCGGCAGGAGAGTAACCCTCCGGCCGGCCCAGCACTTCGACGCCAATGACATACTCATTCAGCGGTGAGCCCGGCCGTAGCGTCTCCGCCTCACAGATATAGCGCAAAAATGCCTTCAGCTGTTCAGAACGTGCAAAAGTCCTGCTATGCAGGGCCTTGTTCAGCGCGGCTTCTTTTTCTTCGAGACTACAGAGTTCCGATTCGATCACGCCCCACCCACCTGACCGGGAATTATATAACCGTTCAAAATACGGTTACGGATCTCGCTTGTAACGCGCCGATCCAAAACTCCACAACTGCGATTGTCATACTGCTGAAGTGGAACGGAACTCCTTGGCGAACTCTACGAAGAAGATTAGCCGGCGAAGCGTCCTGTTTATCCTCGGCGTCGCGATCGTCGGACAAGTCTCCGCACAAAGCAGCGCCCCCTCTCGGCCTCTGACTCTGGCTCAGATCGTTGCCACCGCTCTCCATCACTACCCGTCCCTCCGCGCCGCCGAAGCAGACGTGCGTCGAGCCGCCTCAGACATTGCGAACGCCCGAACAGCCTACCTCCCCAAGCTGGACGTGATCGCCGGAATCAATCGCGCCTCGCGCAATAACGTTTTAGGCCTCCTGCTCCCTTCGCAAGTAATCGCACCAATCTCAGGACCAGTTTTAGGCACCAACTCTCTCGCGAGCGCCTGGGGCAGCACCGTGGGAGCCTTGGTCAGTTGGGAGCCCTTCGACTTCGGCCTTCGAGCCGCGAACGTCGGCGTGGCGGAAGCCGAACGCACTCATGCGCAGGCCACTGCTACTCGCACCGGTCTGGAACTGAGCACTCTGGCAGCCGACAGCGCCCTGACCGTGGTGGCTGCTGAACAAACGCAAATAGCCGCACAAGCCGCCGTAGATCGTGCAGGTGAACTGGGGCGCATCACGGACGCACTAGTCAAAGCAGAACTCCGGCCGGGAGCAGAGTCGTCACTCGCGCGCGCCGAATACGCCGCAGCAGAAGCGCAACTCATCCGAGCCAGACAAGCCGTCGGGGAAGCCACGGCCGCACTATCTTCGCTCCTGGGCGTCGATGCCATCCAGTTTTCAATCGCGCGCGAAAAATTACTCTCGCTCCCGGGGCCGTCTCCTCCCGAGCAAAGCCTCTCCGCCAATCCGCTTATCCGCGAACACGATGCTGCGGTCGCTGAATCGCGCGCGCGTCTCAAAGCCATCGACAGCAGTTACTTCCCGCGCGTTGCCCTCCAGGGCACAAGCTACGCACGCGGCTCGGGCGCGCTGCCGGATGGTCGTCTCCTGCCGGGCGCGAACGGTCTCGGGCCCAACGTTCAAAACTGGGGCGTGGGCGTCACCATCGATTTCTCTACTCTCGACTTACCCGCCATCCGTGCGCGCCGTGGAGCCGAGTCCGCGCGTCTCGATGCCGAGCAAGCGCGGGAAGAGCAGGCCGCAATCGACCTGAAGTCGAAGCGAGATCAAGCCTTTATCGCCTATCGGGCCGCTCGCGACTTAGCGCAGACAACTCCCGTCGCCATCGAAGCGGCACAGTCCGCGGTTCAGCAATCCAGAGCGCGCTACCAGGCCGGACTCGGTTCAGAACTCGAAGTGGTGGAAGCCCACCGCAGCCTCGCCCAAGCCGAAATCGACGACAGCCTCGCACGATTGGGCGTATGGCGCGCCCGACTCGCCGTTTACGCTCTGAACGGCGATATCAACCCGCTACTCGCCGAGGTAAGCCAGTAATATGCGACTCGTACTCGCCGCACTTAGCCGCCCCATCACGCTCCTCATGATCGTCGTGGCTGTCGCACTCGCGGCAGGGCTGGCGCTTCGCCGCATGGCGATCGATATCTTCCCGCAAGTAGGCGAGCCCGCCATCTACGTAGCGCAACCATACGGCGGAATGGACCCTTCTCAAATGGAGGGCTTCCTGACTTACTATTACGAGTACCACTTCCTCTACATCACCGGCATTCAGCGCGTCGAGTCAAAAAGCATTCAAGGCGCCGCTTTGAT
>JAOAPP010000442.1 GCA_025462985.1 Bryobacterales bacterium
GCAAATACAACAATATCGCGGTCGGTGCGCAGCAGCGGCCCATCGGATTGGGCGTGAAATGCAACATCGATTCCGAAACCCGCCTAACCCGGAACTCTCTACCGGGAGAGGGATCTCAGATAGGACGGCCGCCTGCCCGCCGATTCCCAAAACTGAGAAGTACGCTAACAATTATCGCTTATCGCTTGCATTTCGCCCAACGGTAAGGCAATCTAAAAGGTTTTCGGAGAGAAGAACTATTTCATAATGAAGGTGCGAGTCCTCTATCACGACCACTGCTTTGATGGGGCAGCATCGGCCGCGTTTGTCACACGATTCCTAAAGAGCAAATTCTATCCCGGCGCCGAGTTCTTCTATACCGGGCTTGCCCATAAGGCCGATCAGCTATTCGAAGACAGCCTTTTCGACGGAGATGCCAACGCGATCGTCGACTTCAAGTACTCCACCAATCCCAACCTCACCTGGTGGTTCGATCATCATCAGAGCGCATTCTTGAGTCCCGAGGACGCCGAACACTTCCGGCACGATCGGTCGGGCCGGAAGTTGTTCGATCCGAGCTACCGGTCCTGCACTAAATTTATCTCCACGGTGGCGCGTGAAAAATATGACTTCGAGGCTGCTGACCTTGATGAGCTGGTGACTTGGGCCGATATCGTGGATGGCGCGCTCTACGAAAGCGCCGAAGCGGCCGTCGAGATGAACGCCGCCGCAATGAAGCTGACTTTGGTGATTGAGGGAAGCAACGGTTCCGCACTCGTGCACCGGGTGATCGGTGCCATGCAGCATCAGTCCCTGGCGCAAATCATCGAGCATCCGGATATTCAGGCCAGCTACTGCAAGCTCTACCAAAAGCACCTTCGAACCATCGATATAATCCGGAACGCCGGCTCTTGCGACAAGGGCGTCATCTATTTCGATCTGGTCGAATCGGGGATTGACGGGTACAACAAGTTCATCCCGTATTATTTGTTCCCGGATTCGGCGTACACGGTCTCGGTGTCGACTTCAAGCTTCCGGACCAAGGTTTCGGTCGGCTCGAATCCCTGGGTGAGAGAACCCCTAAAGCACAATCTTGCGACGATTTGCGAGCGCTACGGCGGGGGCGGCCATCCCAAAGTGGGAGCCATCAGTTTCCCAACTGGCGCTGTTTCCGAGGCCCGGAAAGCGGCGGCGGAAATCAGGGAAGAGCTGAAGTGGTGATGAACGGAGACGTTAGCTCACTTTGAAGAGGCTGAATCTTCAGGCCTGACTGCGATCCCCGCCGGTATCCAGGCACAAAAGACCTCTCCTTCGCGATTGCAGACGCTCGGATCGACCTTTAATCGGTTCGTAAAGGCGTCCAGTGCGGTCAGGTCCTTCGCGCCCGCAATAGCCATGTTGTGGTCCGATCGGCTGTTGCGGATGAAGTAAATCAACCGCACATGTTGTGGCTTGGACGGAAGCACGAATGGAAGTGTCGGTGTGTTTAGATCTGGAACCGTTTTTCCTCCTCGGTGATCTCAGCCGAGTTGAATCTCAATGCCACCCTTCCCTGGCGTCGCGCCCTGATTGAATAGTGGAACACCTCATAGCCGATCAGATCTCCCGTTGAAAGAATGATGGTGGCGCCAGTCCTGAGTTCGGAATCTGCCCTGCTTCGATATCCGCCTGATTTGAGCAGAGGGACAACGATCCGTAACTGCTCGCCCGATGCCAGGTCGGTATAAGAATCGTCGCTCGGAAGAGTTGCTGCCATTCGTGGTTGACCGGTCTTGTGGGTGCATGCTGACGTGATTGCGATGGTCGCCGACCACATCACACGACAAGCGAATCCGGGCCGGTTTCGCACTTGTTACAGAAGCCGGAAGTTAACTTCAACCTTGGCTTGCAAGGGAACGGCATGGCCGTCCTTTGTTGCCGGTTTAAATCGCCACGAGGAAACCGCTCGAACCGCCTGCTGGTCCAGGTCGGGCGTAAGTCCGCTCTCGACGTGTACGCTTTCCGGCCTGCCGTGGCTACTGACAACCAGGTTCAGCAGAACGATGCCTTGCGTCTTGTCGCGCCGTGATTTCTTTGTGTATTTCGGTTCGACTTTGTGAACGAGGGTGGGAGCGCTGACGTCGCCGCCGGTCTTGTACACCTGTTCGGAAAAACGCGCCCCGGCTGGCAAGACGCAAGCGCTGCCCAGCAGGACGCCAATGCAGCATGTGGTCAAGGCGCGTGATCGGAGTGCAGGCGCACGGTGCGAAGAAATGAAAAGGTGTTCGACCCGGCTACGCAGTGCCCCCGTCCGCGCTAGCATCGCGCAGCCGAAGACTTTCCGGGATGGCATGGCGCGAGCCGTACTCACCAGAAATCTCGCGTATTCGGCCGCATCCGTTCCGGCGGCGAGCACTCGATCGTCCGCGGCGAACTCCCGCTGTTCTTGGAGCTTTGCCGATATCAACCAGATAAGCGGATGGAACCAGTACATGGCCTGTGCTGTCACGACTATAAGTGCGGTCCAGGAGTCCAGGCGAACGACATGCGCCATCTCGTGGTCGATGGCTGCCTTCTTCTGCTCTGGACTCCAATCGCGAAAGGAGGCTGGAAGCAGGATTGTCGGTCGGAACAAGCCCCATACGAGCGGTGTCGCCACTTCAGCGAATTGGGCATCTATCTGGCCCGGCGTGAGACCCGGGACCAGCGTGGAGGCTCGTCGCGTTTGCCAGGCGAGATACACCAAACCCGCGAGAAACCGGAGCGCAACCACGACGCCGCCGCAGGCCCAGCCGCTTGCAATCCAGGCGAGGATGGCAGGATGACTCTCGACCGGAGTCGATGGCACATGAAGAGTGAGAGTGAAGAGTGCTTGCGATCGGGGTAACGGAAAGCGACTCACCAGAGGCAGCAAGACGATCGAGAAGAGAGTGGTCGCGCAGATAAGATGCTTTGCCGCAGCTGGAAGGCGA
>JAOAPP010000443.1 GCA_025462985.1 Bryobacterales bacterium
CTTTGCTGCGACATAGGTGAGTTACGGATGCAAACTGAGATGTGTCAAGGCACGTTGTGCGGAGCCAACAAAATTGATGATGGTGAATGGCCCGTCATTGACCGGCTACGAACTGGGAAACCGGCTCTACTCCTCGGTTGAAACGGCTCTCGAGCTTTCGGTTTCCGAAGTCCCGTTCTAGGCAAGCGCTCCGATCATCTATGAGTAACGGCTAGCATTCAGGTATTCTGTCCGGGCGGTCGGCAACCCGGAAAGAACTCACCGATTCGCGTATCTTCCAAAGATGACTATGTGTCGGATAGGTCCCTGCAACTAAGGCTCCTCGGTAACGAGCAGTCGGATTGACCTGGTCGAGATACGCGGCTTTCTACAAGGTTGTAAAAAATATTTGACACGCTTCGGCGTAAGGCGCTATGTTGCATATGTCAAATATGTTTGACAATGGAGCGATTTGCCATGGTGACAAGCCTTTCCTACCGGGAGAAGACTCTTTACGCCTCGCTGGCGGCGGAGCTCGTTGTGTACGGCCCTTACTTCTTCCTGCACCAGCAAAACTCCGTGAACAAGGTCGCAGGCATGATTATCGCGATTATCGTGCTGCAGATAATCCTGCAATCGGCTATTGCCGCACTGACGCGGAACCGTGTAACAGATGAGCGCGACCGGTTGATCGAGCTCCGAGGCTATCGTGCCGGTTATCTAGCGCTCGCCTCATTCATGGTGATCGGGCTGGGCATGTTGTGGTTTCATGCGACCGTCGGCCATCTTCGATTGGATAGCCGGATGGTAGGACTTCATTTCTTGAGCGTCTTCTTCGGCATGTTGGTTCTCGCGGATATCACGAAGACCGCCACGCAGATTGTGGTTTACCGGAAAGCGCTCTGATGCCCGCCATACGCAATCAAATTCGAGAACTCCGGACCCTCCGCGAGATGACGCAGCAGGAACTCGCCAATCAAGTCGGCGTCACACGGCAAACCGTCATAGCGATGGAACAAGACAAGTACTCGCCTTCCCTCGAGACTGCATTCAAGGTGGCAATAGTGCTTGGTGTGCCGCTTGAGCACTGTTTCCAGTATGACTCTCGCGGTAAGCGCTAACCTGGGCTGCGCGAGCTGCGATTGAGCACGCGGAGTCCGCTTCTCTACGCTACCTTCTCAGGCTCTGAAGAATTCAAGCACTTTGCAGCTCACCTAACGCACCAGCGCACGTCAGACCGTGCGGATGCAGGCGATTCAGATTGGATTGTCGGCTATCTGGACACAATCCCGGTATCGAACAACGGGTTACGGATCGCCGACGAGGCGGCATATAAGGTGATTGCGAGGGTCATCTAGCTGACGGCTTCAACCGCCGCCAGCGACTATCAAACAGGTCTTGGGACGCCGGCGGCGCCAGTTTAAGGCAACCGGACATATCATTCAGGACCACCTTAGATGCAACCTGACCATTGTTTGTTTCGTGTAGGCAGCGGACAGGGGCATGCCCTGTGAACGGTGGCCAACGACGCCGCAGGAGATGACGAACGGAGGAGCTATAGTGCGTGCATGTGCTCCGCCGCTCTTTGGATGACCATCGTGGTTTCTGCCTGCGCCCTTCGGGGCACTTGTGACGAACTTCGCACGCCAACCCAGGAAGGATTGCATTATGGAGAGGCGGATGGCCAGCCTCTGACGATGGATTACTATGCACCGGCGGGAACTGGCGTCCACCCAATCGCGATAATCATACACGGCGGTGGATATCAACGAGGGAACAGCAAAAGTGGAAGCGAGGCTTACTGCGCCGACTTTCTCGCCCCGTCCGGCTATGCCGTGTTCTCAATCAATTACCGACTGGCACCGAAATATCCATATCCCTATATGGTCTATGACGTAGAACGGGCAGTACGTTATCTTCGTCATAACGCCACCAAGTGGAATGCCGATCCAAACAAGATTGCTCTTGTCGGGGGCTCTGCGGGCGGGTTCCTCAGTAACATGGTCGGTCTTTTGAGCGCGCCTGGAGATCCGAAGGCTCCGGACCCGGTTGATCGCGAGAGCGCCCGTGCTGACGCCGTTGTCACGTTGTATGCACAGAGCAGCTTTGCGACTGTTCCGTTGAACAGGGATGTACATGCCTTGCTCGATCCTCTCATCGCGAAAGTGGGGGAGCAGGAGGCGCTGCGAGACGCATCTCCGATCACTTATGTCAAAGCCGGCGATCCACCGTTCCTGCTGATTCAGGGAGATCAGGACGAGTACATTCCCTTTTCAGAGGACACTAATATGCAAACGGCACTGCGGCGGGTGGGAGTACGCTGTGACATCATTCGCATACCAGGTGGCAAACATGGCACTGGAGGCTGGCACAAGCTGCCTGGTGTTCCTGATTGGGAGCACCAAATGATTGAGTGGCTAAACACCAGATTCGAGCGCACAAGTAACATCGGTCCTGGTATTCGGGCACGCGAAGCGAACCACTAACTTTCGAGAATCCGGCCATAGGCTCTAGGGCGAATTATCGGGCCAGGTCACCGATCGCCGATAAGCAGGAATATCGGTACCTACCCGCAGCCATCGTCCGCTGTTCTGGAGTCCCGCGCAGGTGTGCGTCGCATCGTCGTCGGCAAGAACAGCCGGGAGATTACAACGGACATGGGGGTTGTACCTTGGCCAGCTGTTTCCGGTTTGTGTGTTATCCACCAACAAGGCGGTCGGCGTTGTCAACGCGATTTCCGGAATGCCGTTTGCGGGCGAAGGAACGCATTAGCGACATCCGCCTGAACGCCGTGATCGGCGACGATTAAAAACTCTCTGTCAAAAACGGAAACGACGCAGGAAGTGGCGGCCGCCAAGGCCGGGATGGACGTTAGAACTGCGCGACGGTAACCCCCGGGCATGCTGGGATGACCTTCTAGGAAGGGCGCTGGGGGACGGCCAACTCGGCCAGCCAGTAGCCCGAGGTAGCAGCGGCCTGGGCGGCTTGCTGGCGACCCGCATCGTCCATGGCCTTCAGGGCGGCTTCGCGCCGCTGCTGAAACACTTTCTCCAGATGTGCGCCGTAGTAGCTCCCATCCTGGCGCATGGCGTATCGTCTCACCGATTCGGGGCTGCCGATCTTCAGCGTCTCGCCCAGTTCCAAACCCGCTTCGAGGAAGAACTCCCGGTCCTGCCCATCCGGCACGCCGAACACGAACGGCTCTCCCCAATCGAAGGCATTCTTGATCATCCCCATGGGATATTTTCTCAGCAATTCGAGCCCGCCCCGGTTGAGATACTCCAGCAGCAGCGCGCTGCCCGGAGCGGATTCCGCAGCGATCGCGCGCAGGGTTTCCTTCATCCCTTCTTCCGGGACGTACATGCTGACGCCCTCGCAAATGTAATAGGTCTTGCGTCGGGGCTGGAAACCGGCACGGCGCAGCACGTCGCCGAGGCTTTCCCGCGCGAAATCGATCGGGGCATATACCAAGTTGGCGGGCGCGCCGCCCAAAGCCGCTTCGACGCGCCGCTTTTTGTACTCCTGGGTGGCGCCGTAGTCGATCTCGAGGACCGCGGCGTCCTTCAACAGTTCGGTCAAGCGGTGGGGCCGCGTATCGAATCCGGCGCCCAGGATCACCAACTGCGTCGCCCCGCTGCGGACGGCGCGCTCCATCAGCTCGTCGATGAAGCGCGTCCGCACCAGCATCAGCCAGGCGAAGCCGAAGACATCGGGATTGTAAATGGCTTCCTGAAAATCCTGGTCGAGAGCCTTGCTGATGGGATGGTCGGCTATCAGAGCCAACTCAGCCGGGCCGATCAGCCGGTCGGCGATCCAGTCAGGATTGCGCACGCTGGCATCGGGCTCGCGCGACCCAAACGCACGCGCCGCGGCGGTCAGAATCGAGGTGCGCGAGGGTAATCCGTTGGCTTCCATTCAGGAATTATCGAATATTTCCGGATTGCACCGCACGGTCAACGAACCTGCCAGAACCGCAGGACCAGGTGGTCCGGATAACGCTCGCCGGCACCCAGAAACGTGGAGCGGGTCAGCCACCTCCGCAAAGGCCAGTTTCAAACGAAAATAGAATACCGCTTTGCGTCGGCCATCACCAGCTCCCACTCAGAACATTGGCCGCTTATTTTCGGCTACTCTTCCACAATCTCCGGATAGTGCGTTACACGACCGCTATCCGGACACAACCTCTTCGTCAAAGAGTAAACCCCTACCGGCTACCCGCAAGTTATCCGTCCGAATGCAATTTGCCCAATACTCCGATTCACCGAAGTTACGCGCGAGTGGATGTTTATCGTCGACAAATCGTGCAGAGCGCGCTCACGCCTGAGTTCGCCCCTTATTGGCCGCGAATCCATGTCGTCCGACGACAGATGCCTGGCGTCGGACGAAGGGCGAGTCATATCTTCGATGTACCGCACGCGAAGGCGGTGCGGCGAAGCGTCGGCCCAGCATGGCACGGACTTGTTGTGCCACGTATTACGAGGCTAACGGTCGCCGCACCCTGCCTGTGCAGGCGGAAATACAG
>JAOAPP010000450.1 GCA_025462985.1 Bryobacterales bacterium
CCGGCTCGACCCGCCCCCGGCCGCGACCGCCTCGTTCGTGCCCGCGGGACCGGCCACGGTCTTGCTACCGACAACCACCGCCGATGGTCCGACAGCCGACGGACCCGGGCTAATGCTCGGCGGGCGGTACAAGCTGGTCGAGCCGGTCGGCGAGGGCGGGATGGGCGTGGTGTGGATGGCCCGGCAGACGGAGCCGGTGCGGCGGGTCGTCGCCGTGAAACTCATCAAGGCCGGGATGGACTCGAAGGCGGTGCTGGCCCGGTTCGAGGCCGAGCGGCAGGCGCTCGCGATGATGGAACATCCGAACATCGCCAAGGTGCTCGATGCGGGTACGACCAACGCAGGTCGCCCGTACTTCGTCATGGAATTGGTCCGCGGCATCCGTATCACCGACTACTGTGACCAGGCGAACCTTAGCACCAAGGAACGGCTTGAACTATTCATTAAGGTTTGTCGGGCTATTCAGCACGCGCACCAAAAGGGGATCATCCACCGGGACATCAAGCCTTCGAATATATTGGTGACGCTTCACGACGGTGTGGCGGTGCCGAAGGTGATCGACTTCGGCATCGCCAAAGCGACCGAAGGACGATTGACCGACGCCACGGTTTACACCCAGTTGCATCAGTTTATCGGCACGCCCGCCTACATGAGTCCGGAGCAGGCGGAGATGAGTGGGTTGGATATCGACACGCGCAGTGACATCTACAGTTTAGGTGTGTTGCTTTACGAACTGCTCGCCGGTAGCACGCCGTTTGATGCCAGGGAGTTAATGTCGCTGGGCATTGACGCGATGCGGAAAACGATCCGTGAGCAGGAGCCGCCGCGACCGAGCACTCGTCTTGCGACGCTCGGAGCCGACCAACTGACGACGACGTCGAAACGCCGCTCCGCCGACCAGTCGAAGTTGCTGCACCAACTCAAGGGCGACCTCGACTGGATCGTCATGAAATGTCTGGAGAAGGATCGGGCGCGCCGTTACGAAACGGCCAACGGACTGGCCGCCGATTTGACGAAACACCTGAGCGATGAACCAGTGGATGCCCGCCCGCCAAGTACCACCTATCGCGTACAAAAGGCGTGGCGGCGGAACAGACTTATGTTCACCGCGACAGCAGCGGTGGCGCTGGTGCTCATTGTTGGTTTCCTGGTCAGCGCATGGCAAATGGTGCGGGCCAACCGGGAGACTCGACGGGCCGTGACGGCGGAAGCGGTTGCGCGACAGCGGTTCGCAGAAAGCGAAGCCAGCATGGCTCGGGCGGTGGAGGCCGAGCAGAAGGCGACGGCAAATGCCACGTTGGAACGGGCTGCGCGCGAGGAATCCGAAGCCGTCTCGAAATTGATGACCGGGGTGCTTCAAAGCCCCGACCCGGCGCGCGACGGGCGGACGATCACCGTGGCCGAGATGCTGACCACGGCTGTGAAGAATCTCGACATGGAACTGGCTGGCCAACCCGCGCGCAGAGCCGCGTTGCAGAACACTATTGCAGGAACGTATCGACGCCTTGGTCTCCTGCGGGAAGCCCTTCCGCTGTTTCATCAGGTGCGCGATTACCACCGAACTCATTCGGGCGCTGAAAATGCCCAGACACTCCAGGCGATGGCTGACGTAGCGAGCACCACCGTGGCGACGGACAAAATGGACGAGGGCATCCGACTCATGGAAGAGCTGGTCACGATTCGACGCCGAGTGAATGGCCCGGACGACTCGGCCACAATCGAAACCATGAGCAGCCTGGCATTAGCCTATCGGGCGGCGAAACGGGACACAGAGATGCTTCAGCTCGCCGACGATTTGGAAACTCTCGTGAAACCAGACCTTGCCGACGCGAAGACAGTGCGTGTGAAGCAGATCCAAACGGAAATTTATCTCGCCGTGGGACGCGTCGCGGAAGCGATCAAGATTCAGGAAGAAATCACGGCCCAGCGCAGCAAGAGCCTCCCACCAGAAAATCCGGCGCGGCTTTCGTCTACGCTGATGCTGTCTCGTTGCTACATGACCGCGCACCGATGGCTTGACGCCGCTCAGCTCCTGGAGAACCTGCTGCCGTTATACCGCAAGATTTATGGCCCGGAACACTCCGAGACGATGGAAGTGATGAGGCATCTGGCGCACAGCCGCCACAATGCCGGCCAGCTAGCCGAGGCAATCGAGTTGTACGACAGCGTGGTCCAAGTTCAGAAAAAGATTTACGGAACGGAAAACTCCGCACCACTTGGCACTATGGATGCGCTGGCGCAAGTTTATGCCTCGGCTCGGCGATGGAACGACGCGATTCCATTGCAGGAAGAGGTGGTAACGCAAAGCCGCCGCGTACTCGGCACGGACCATTCCTTTACGATCTATATGATAGACCGGTTGGCGACTATCTATCAGTCCGCAGGTCGTCGCCCGGATGCGATCCGGTTGCAGGGGGAATTCCTCTCCCTGATCCGGAAGTCAAAAGGCTCGGCGCATCCGGAGACAATCAAGGCAATGCGCAAATTGGCCACCAGCTACGAATCTGCCGGACGCAATGATGAAGCGCTTGGTTTGCGTGAAGAAGCGGATCGCGCTGGAACCAAAACAAACTGAACCCGCGAAGGCAGGGAAGCAGAAAGTGGGACAACGACCCGGTTACCCGGTTATAGTGAGCGCGGGGTGTGGCCGGTCAGGTTTTGGCGGGAGAACTAGAGACAAAGCCGCACGACCAAGGAAGCAAAAGACGAGACAAAGAGGGTGAGATCAAGAAGGATCCGATTGAATTCTTCGCGTGGCGGGGTGCGTCCAATGCAGCATGAAAACCCTGCGTCGCTCGCGAGAGAATAACATTTCACGCCGTCAGTTTATGAGAGGCCTGGCCATTGGCTCGGCTGCGTTCACGATTGTGCCTGGTTCTGTGCTGGGCTTGAACGGTGCTACGCCGCCGAGTGAGAAGCTGAACATTGCATCGGTAGGAGCCGCCGGGAAGGCGGCCAGCGATATTGATGGTGTGAAGAGCCAAAATATTGTGGCTCTTTGCGATGTGGATTGGGCGCATGCGGCTGGGACGTTCAAGCAATTCCCGAAAGCCAAGCCTTACAAAGATTTCCGGAAGATGCTCGAGGAGCGGAAGGATATTGACGCGGTGGTCGTAGCAACGCCGGATCATATGCATGCGTTTGCGTCGATGATGGCGATCAAAATGGGGAAGCATGTTTATTGTGAGAAGCCGCTGACGCATTCTGTTTGGGAAGCTCGGAAAGTGGCCGAGGCAGCCAGGCAATACAAGGTTGCCACACAAATGGGAAACCAGGGTCAGGCATCGGCGGGGACTCGACGACTGTGCGAGATGGTCTGGGATGGAGCCATCGGACCAGTGCAGGAGGTTCACATTTGGACCGACCGGCCTTCCAATGGATTATTTGGCGAGTATTGGCCGCAGGGCGTGGAACGTCCGAAAGAAACGCCTCCGGTCCCGAGCACGCTGGATTGGGATTTGTGGCTGGGGCCAGCACCGCAGCGGCCGTATCACCCAGCTTATGCGCCGTTCAAATGGCGAGGGTGGTGGGATTTTGGGACGGGCGCGTTGGGAGACATTGGCTGCCACACGTTCGACCCGATCTTCAGGGCGTTGAAGCTGGGGCATCCGACCAGTGTCGAGGCTAGTTCCACCCGGGTGAACAAAGAGACTTATCCGCTCTCCTCGATGGTGACGTATCATTTCCCGGCACGCGGAGATATGCCGCCGGTGAAGCTTTGCTGGTATGATGGGGGAATGCGACCGCCACGTCCGGAAGAATTGGAAGAGGGCAGGGAAATGGGTGCGACAGGGGCGATGCTGGTCGGGAAGCAGGGTAAGATTCTGACGAAGAAATTTCGGTATGAGCTGATCCCGGAGTCGAGGTCGAAAGCTTATGGCGAGCCCCCGAA
>JAOAPP010000829.1 GCA_025462985.1 Bryobacterales bacterium
GACACCGCGTTGGCGTCCCAGTAGGCCTCCTTCGCGTCCGAGACCGCGGTGTAGTCGCCGGTCGTGAAGTGCGTCCAGCTGACGTGCGGGTCGCGGGACTGCGCCCACGGCAGGGTGTCGACGGTGCCGGACAGCAGGGCCTGCTCGAAGGTGCCCGGGTTCAGCGTCGGACCGGCCATCTGCAGGCCCGCGGCGATGGTCACCCAGTACCCCCACTGCAGCTCGGCGCTGCTGTAGGCGTTGCCCTTGCGGCCGGCCGCGCGCCAGGTGACCGAGGCCTCCTGCTGCCCGAGCGGCCGATAGACGACGGTGTCGCTCGGGCCGAAGGCGTGCTTCCACTGCTGGGGGTCGTAGAGCCGGGCCAGCACGTCGTAGTCGAGCAGGCCGCTGCCGACCAGGACGTGCTCGGGGAACCAGTTCTGCGTCGTCATGGCCTTGGTGCCGAACGCGGGTGCGATCGGGTCGGCGAAGTACATGCAGGTCATCGCCCCCGCGCCGCGGGCCTGGGCGACCTGCGACGTGGCCTGCGACGAGGCCGTCGCTGTGTCGGGCGAGTACGGGACGTCGACGATGTCCGTGCCGCAGCCCTTGAGGAGGCCCTCGAGCTTGTGCGCGGGCTCGCTGTTGACCTCGGTCTGGGGGTAGAAGACAGCGACCTTGCGCTTCTTCACCTGCAGGTCGGCGGAACCCGCGAACCGGGCCGGCTTGCCGGCGAGCTTCTTGCAGAAGTACTCACCGGTGAGCTGCGCCTGGAAGTCGCCGCCCATCGTGACGTCGTAGTGGTAGGGCCGGTGGCTGGTGCTGAACGAGTCCTGGAAGTGCCAGCCACCGAAGTTGACGACGTGCAGCTTGGAGAGCTGGTCGAAGAACGACGGGGCGTTGGTGTTGTTGTCGTAGACCACCGCGAACGGGTGCCGCTGGGCGACGAGCGCCTTCGCGTCGTCGCGCATGCAGGAGTCGACGGGAGGAGCGGACTCGCACGGCGACTGCCAGAAGCTCATGCGCACCTTGCGGCCGTAGAGCTCGTAGCGGGAGTTGATGAAGTCCTCCATCGCCGACAGGAACGCCTGCTGGTCGGCGGGCGGGCTGTAGAGGCCGATCGACTGCAGCAGCCCCTTCACCACCGGGTTGTCCTTCTCGCGGAAGTAGACGAGGTTGATCGTCTTCGCGCTCACGCCGGGGTAGGTCGCGCCCGGGTTGCCCACGTGCGCGACGCAGCGCGGCGCCTGCTTGAAGTCGGTGAACTGCTTGGCGCCCTTGCACCGGCTGGTGTCCGCCCCCGCCGCGACGGGCTGGGCCCCCGTCGTCGTACCCGTCGCGCCTCCGGTGGTGCCGGTCGCACCACCCGCCGTCCCGGAGCCCGCGCCCGTGGTGCCGGTCGTGGTGCCCGTGTCGGTGCGCGGCAGCAGCCCCGGCACCTGCCCCGGGACCTGGCCGTCCGCCTGCGCGCTGCTGCTGCCCGGCGCGAAGTCAGGGGCCTGCTCGACGCGGCCCTTCGACGGGGCCACCAGCACCAGCACCAGCTGGGCGGCGACGACGGCGACGAACGGGGCATAGCGCTTGGCTGGGACCACGGCGTGGGGCGTCCTTCGCAAGGGGGCGGTTTGTTGCACCTGAGGTGCAAGGACCCACTTTGCGGTGATTCAGGTCACACTGGCAAGGGAGGTTCCCGGTTATCCGGTCCGCTGGCCCGGAACGTTGGCGAGGGCCAGGGCCTCCTTCGCCACGGCGTACCCCGCCGCCATCAGGCGCGGGGTCTGGCTGAAGTCGCGCATCTCGATGTGGCCGAGGTCGGGCCGGCGCATCCGCACCACCCGCTGGTCGGGCCGGACGCCGGTGAGCGGGCGGTCCAGGTGCGCGCGGCTGATCGCGAACGACTGCAGCAGCACGTCGAGCGCGGTCATCCGGTCGTCACGGCGGCCGAGGGTGCCGCCGGAGGTGTCGACCACCCAGACCCGGGCCGCGCCGAGCTCGAGCGCGCGGTCGATCGGCACCGGGCAGACGACGCCGCCGTCGACGTGGAGCGAGCCGCCGAGGGCGACCGGCGGGAAGAGCGCAGGCAGGCAGGCGCTCGCCGTCAGCACGGTGACCGGGTCCCCGTCCGCCCACCAGGAGGGCTGGCCGGTGACGAGGTCGGTGGTGACGACGTGGCACGGCACGGCGGTGTCGCCGAGGTCGTCGATCGGGACCCAGCGCTTCACCAGGCTGCGCAGCGAGTCCGGCTCGTAGAGGTGGTCGTCGCGGCGGACGGCGTGGACCAGCGGGTGCGAGGCCAGCATCCGCCGGTTGCGACCGAAGACGTCGGCGCGGTCCAGGGTGCGCCAGATGCCCTCGAGCTCCGCGAGCCGCTCCTGCGTCGGGTCGACGGCGAGGAAGGCGGCGTTGAGGGCACCCACGCTGCAGCCGACGAACGCGTCCGGTCGGATGCCGGCCTCGTACAACGCGCGCAGCGAGCCGACCTGGGCCGCGCCGAGGGAGCCGCCCCCTGACAGGACCACGACCTCCTGCGGCCGCCCGGAGGAGACGGACTTGCGCACTCGCGCGCGTCGCAGAGAGAGAGCCACGTCTCCCTCATCGGACGCTGGGCGGCTGCCACGTCACCCGTTCAGGTGATTCCGCAGCCGCAGGTCCTCGCGCCCGCGGAAGCGCTGCAGGAAGCGGTCGTAGGTGCGCTTGGACTCGCGGTCGCGGTACGCCGGGTCGCTGTCGTGGTAGCCGCGGTGCCGCTCCTGCCGGACCGGCAGGCCGTCGACGGCCTCCAACCGGTGCCCGCGCTCCCGCAGCAGGAAGGACCACTCCAGGTCGGCGTTGCGGTAGAAGCGGGCCTTCGCCGGCAGCGGCACGTCGAGCGCCACCTCGCGGCGCACGGCCACCAGGTAGCCCAGCAGCGCCTCCACCTCCCCCGCCGGGGCGTCGTGGAACGACAGCCAGCCGTCGTCGACCGCGACACCGTGCCAGCCGGCGGCCGCGGCGTCGCCCAGCCGCTCCAGGAGCGGGGTGAGGGCGTCGCCGGTGAGGACCGTGCTGGGGTCCAGGAGGACGTGCGCGGGGTCGGTGCCGTGCCGCACCAGCGCGTTCTGCGCCTCCGCCCAGCCGGCGGCCTGCTCGACGTGCAGCTCGTCCACCCGGGTGTCCTGCGCCAGCTCGTGGACGACCGCCCCGGCCGCCGTGGCCCCGTTCTCCAGCAGCACGACCCGCACGTCGGTGTGCTCCAGCAGGGCACCGACGCAGGTCCGGACGTCCTCGGGCCAGCCCTCCACGAGCAGGGCGACGACCGACGTGCCGGCTGCTTCCGGGACGTCCCGAACGCTGCGCAGCACCGGGTACGGCGGGGCCTCCGAGACCACCTGGCCGTCCGGGCTGTCCCGGACGAGCCACCCCAGCGCGGCCAGGGCGTC
>JAOAPP010000502.1 GCA_025462985.1 Bryobacterales bacterium
TTTCACGCATCGTTCGCTTCGCGCAAGAGCGCCATAAATGTCCGTGATGTGTCCCATACATTTGCCTGATACCCCGGAGTTGCATAAAGAACCCAGCGCATCCGTGATAAAAGTCGTTACGTTCACCCAGGAACCCGGCCCTTTGCAAACAAGAACTTGCACCGACGCCGGTCCGCAAGTGATTTCGCGCCGCATGCCCTACGTACCGCCCCCAGAGTTTGGCAAGCACCCAAAATGGAGGAAAGATGACTTATAGGTCCCTAGCGATATCAGGAATGCTGCGCCAATCCATCTTCGCCGGTTCGCTCTTAACCATCGCTATGTCGGGTGCTCTGGCGCTAGGCCAAACAACACCATCGCCATCACCCAGTAGCCAAAGCACCAGTGCGAGCGCTACTCCTGATACCCCGGCCGTATCCGCTCCAGCTGCAGCCGCGCCGGTCTGGAGCGTCGGTCCTATCGATTTCAGCGGCTTGATCGACGGATATTACGACTACAATGCCAATCATCCGAGTACGACGAATAACCAGTTACGCAATTTCGATGAGAAAGCCAATCAGTTCAGCCTGAACATGGCAAAGCTCACCGCGTCCCATGATCCTGACCCGGTCGGATTCCGCCTGGATCTCGGCTTTGGTCAGGCATTCGAGACTATCCACGCTGGCGAGAAGAATCCTCAAGTATTTAGAAACATCGAGCAGGCATTCGTAAGCGTGAAGCCACCCAGAGCTAAGGGATTTGAGGCAGACTTTGGCGATTTTGTTACGTCAGCTGGCGCCGAGGTGATAGAGACCAAGGACAACTGGAACTATTCGCGGTCGCTACTGTTCGCCTGGGCAATTCCCTATTATCACTTCGGCCTGCGAACATCTATGCCATTGTCCAAGAGTGCTACCGCTGGATTTCAACTGGTGAATGGGTGGAACAACATCGAGGACAATAACAGCGGCAAGACTTATGGTGTCGTTGGCGTCCTTACAAAGCCAAAATATACGTTTAACGTAAATTACTATGTTGGTCCTGAGCAGGCAAATACAAACCATGGCTACCGGAACCTGATCGACGGTACTCTCGGGCTCACTCCGACAAGCGCGGTAAGCATATATCTCAATTATGACTATGCCCAACAGCGGAGCAGCACAACCAACGTTCTCAGCCATTATCAGGGACTAGCTGGAGCAGCTCGATTCCAAATCACCAAAACCATTGCCTTCGCTCCGAGAGCCGAGATCTTCAATGACCCGCAAGGGTTCTCAACTGGAACGAATCAACTTCTCAACGAAATCACGCTGACCGGTGAATACAAGATCGCGGAAGGGATCCTATCGAGGGTAGAGTACAGGCGCGACCACTCAGACCACCAGTTTTTTGATCGCGGAAACACCCCGGCCTCTGCACACGATCAAAGTACGCTCCTGGCAGGAGTGGTTGCGTTCTTTGGGCCTAAGAGATAAGCCCCGCGGCTTTCCGCCTTATCTGAGTAACTCCGGCGGACAAACTCCACGGCCCGTTCCACAATCTCAGCGAGGATCCTCTTTCCCTTCGTGGCCAAGGCAGAAGTCTCGTACGCATTTGGCGCGTTGCCTTCGACTGTCACGTGCAAGTGCTTTTCGTGGGTGACTATGACGAGCAAGGATTGTGGTTACTTTTGCAGGTCTTTTGTGAAGGCTGGAATGCTTTCGAATCTCGCGGTCCGATCTATTCGCGAGGCGGAGATGGAACTCGTACACATGGTTATCTCCGGAGCAATCATGGCTTACGCGATCAGACATGGAAGAAGCGACGACGAACGGGAACTTGTGGCACTTTGTTCGAGGAATGGGAGCAAGGCACGAGGGGTCGATCTTCGTCGATATCTCTACGAGAGAGATGGCGTGGAGTACGAACGTTGGAAGGCAGCGTTCAACGCCGATGAGCTCTTGGACGATAGGTGGAAGGTTGTCGCTCTCTCCGCAGATGGCATACATGAATATGCCGCCGTAGGAAAGGCTGTGCCCCCTGAAGGCGACCCAACTCTCACCGCTTGTGACGACGTCGAGGAAAGGGAACGTCCAGGCAGCGGAGCAGAACGTGGCGGCCGCTCGGGATGCGGTGCGCATTGTGAGCCAGACGGAGGCATATCCGAACATCCGACGGCGTCCTGACGACCCGAAACCTGCATCCGGGTGCTCTGATTGGACCTGCGTCCGGGCAGGGCGGTGCGCCCAACCTATCCTGCAGATTGTGAACAACAGGCGTTTGCGGGTGGTCGTCCCGGGTCCAGAATCTCAGGTCGGCGACATGAACTTGGGCGAGCAGGTCTCTTTCGCTCTCCCCCTAGCGTGACGCCCAGGGACTCCCGTGGATGACGCAGGGGGTAGGCCTGGGCGGTGCTGCCACTGCTGATCCTTCCGTCAAGCCGGCCAATATTCCGGAGCAGGCGTCCCTGTTGGTGCTTAGACCTCTACGCGTCCCCAGCAGGCGACTCCGGTGGAACCGTCACCCCAAGCACAGTTCAAGCGGTCGGTGCAATTTGGCCGCGCCAAGGTGCGACAGAAACGTGTGATTCGCACGAAGAGCGTCTGTTTCGGTGTTATTGTCCTTCCGCTCTTCCTCAGGAATGTAGGTTACGGGTGCCGGCTTTCGACCGTTGGCCCGGGGGGAACACCTCCAACTGGGATCTGTCGAACGGTTCGCCGATCAGCTTCATGCGTGCACGCAGACCGGCGTCCGTGGTGAGATGTGCGAGCTTTAACCGCGCAAGCTTGCAGGTGGATGGCTTACAGTTGCCAGCTGGTCGTACGCCGCCTGAGGCAGTTTGAGAGCTGCAGCCGCGATGTTTTCCTCCAGGTGCTTGATGGAAGAAGTTCCGGGGATAGGCAGAATCACCCTGGAACGCTTGAGCAGCCAAGCCAAAGCGACCTGCAAGGGAGTTGCTTTGAGGTCGCTTGCAACTTTCTTTATGGCCTCATGCGCCTCCTTCGCTTGGCCGAGCGGCGCCCACGGAAGGAAAGCGATTCCATTCTGCTCGCAATAGTCGACGACGAAATCGGAGTCACGGTCCGCATAACTGTAACGGTTCTGCACCGAGACGATCGGCACGATCTTACGCGCGCGCTCAACGTGCTCGCGAGTCACATTCGACAGCGCGACATGGCGAATTTTGCCTTGCTCGCGTAGCTTCGCCAACGCTTCCACTGAAGCTTCGAAGGAAACTGCATTGTCGGGAGCGTGCAGTTGGTAGATATCAATGCGGTCCAGATGCAGACGCTGGAGACTACCCTCAAGGGCTTCTGCGAGATGTTTAGGACTGGCATTGTGCGTCCACTGACCTGGACCGGGCCGTTCCCATCCACCCTTGGTCGCGATCACCAGATCGGCAGGGTAGGGATGAAGTGCTTCGGCGATTAACGCTTCGGATGTGCGGGGACCATAGGAATCCGCAGTGTCGATCAGATTCACGCCGAGTTCAATCGTCCGCCGCAGAGTTGCGAGTGCGGCGGCTTTGTCTGCAGGGGCTCCCCAGATGCCTTGGCCGGTGATGCGCATCGCACCATAGCCCATCCGGTTGACCGTTAGATCACCACCGATCGTGAACTCGCCAGCGGCGGCGGCTGAAAGTGTCTGCTCCTGAATCATGAAATTCCTCCTGTCTTTCTTAGATGAGACATGTGCACTGCTCGGATTCAAACGGGCGTTGGCGCCGTTTGCTCGATTAGATTTTGTGCCTTGAGGTCCATCCAGAATTCAGCAGGAATCCTGGTTTGCATGGAGGTATAGTCCGCAAGAATCTGGTGTTCGCTGCTGGCGCCTACGACCAGAGCGGCGGCAACATCGGGCGCTGCGGAAAATTGAAGTGCCGCAGTTCGCAGGTCGACACCGTGGTTGCTTGCCACCTCGCGCAGTCTCTTGCGCTTTTCAAGAAACGCCGGCGAAATCTTGTACGACT
>JAOAPP010000568.1 GCA_025462985.1 Bryobacterales bacterium
GACGTGCAATACTTGAGCAATCCGCGTACGCTCTGCCAACCGCGTTTCGAGCCTGGCACTCCATGCGGCTTGCAGACGTTGCATGCGAAGCCGGTAGATGCCCAAGGCGATAAGGCCTGCGGCACAAAAGCACAGGATCGTGAACAACTGTGTCTGCTGGAAGGCCGGCTCAAGAGTAAAGTGGATGCTCGCTCCCCTTTCGTTCCATACGCCGTCGTTATTTGCAGCCAACACCTGAAACCGGTATGTTCCGGGTTGCAGATTGGTATAGAACGCTTGCCTGCGATTGCCTGCATCCTGCCACTGCTTGTCATACCCCTCCAATTCATAGCGGAAATGCAGCTTCCGTGGTACGGCCAAACTAAGACCGGTGTAATCTATCTCCAAATTCTTCGTCAGAGGTGGAAACCGAATGGAGGAACTGATGGCGACCTCGCGATTGTCCGCGATAACGCGTTCAATCAGCACATTCGGCGGTAGACTGTTCTTTTCTATACGCCGCGAGTCGATAATCGCCATTCCCGCCGAGGTCGTCACCCAAAGCTTGCCTTCCGAATCCCTGGTTGCTGCTGCTTGCGACCGGCGAATCGGATTGGCCAAGAGCCCGTCCTCGAAATCAAAAAGCTCGCACGGAACGTTGTGTGGTGCAGCAGCATCGCTCCTCAGCAAATCAGACCGGCGTACGCGCGCGATCCCGGTGCTGAAGCCCAGCCAAAGCCAATCGCTGCCGTCCGGCTGCAACCAAAGAACACGGTTTCCGGGCAGTCCATTTTTCGCGTTCCAGACTGCTGACGTGTTGCCGCTGAACCGGTACAAACCTGTGTCGCTTGCGAGCCAGATTAGGTCAGGCTCTTCCATGTAGATGTCATACACAGCCCCCCTCGCGAGGCCCGAGGCTTGAGGAGATTCATGGAAGCTGTCGTTTTGGTACATGCTCACACGACCGCCAGAGAAGCCAATCCATAACGTCCCGTCGCTCTGAGCCCGTATAGATGAAATATTTCCGCTTCGGAACTTTGGGTCGTTTCCGACCGGAGCAAGGACGCGATCGTGCCATCGATAGAGACCCTTCTCGGCATCGAGTAACCAGATGCTACCCCCGGCGTCCTCTTCGATCGCTGTTACGGAAGAAAGTTCCCGGACAACCCGTTCAGACGTAAGCCCACCGGTGACATCGGCAACTCTGAACACACCTTCATTCGTGCCCACCCATACTTGGTGATTTCTCGATGGCTTCACGGTTAGAATATTCACGCCGCGGAGGCACCCTCGAACCTCAAAGTTGCCTATGCGGTCCAAGCCACTTTGCGTTCCCACCCACACTGTGTTCCCGTCTGCCGCGACGGACGAAACGCGATCGTTGGTCAACCCGTCACGCGTGGTGAACGAGAATACCTTGCCGTATCGGAACCGGTAGAGGCCGTTATTTGCACCGACCCATACATTGCCTTCGCGATCTTCAAACAGCGATTCGACAAGACGATTCGCCAGTTCAGGCGTAGTTCTTGAGCCCGCAGCGCTCGTACGGATTAGCCCGGCCACGGGGCTCCCGGCCCAAAAGTATCCGCGCCGATCGTGAAGAAAGACAGGGTAAGGAAGTTCTTTCCCGGCGGTTCTTTTGGCAAGGTAGACGCTGCCGTCCTGCTCTTGGCTCAGTAGAAAGGGCCGGCCGCTTAGCGCCACTTTGTGCCCGCGCACCGGGGCGAGTTGTTTGACGTCTTTGACGATTTCGAGCCCCAAGCGTCGCGTTCCGAGCATGAGATCGCTTGTTCCTGTTTCGAACAGCCGTAGGACCTCCGCCGCCGGAACACTTTCAACAGGCGCGAAATCTCCAGCCGCCTCGTTCGACAATCGATAGAGCCCGGCGTTGGCGATCGCCCAAATGCCGCCCGGAGACGGTTCTACAATCACCTCAACCTCGCCTCCCAGGCGGTACTTTCGAAGCTGTCCGCCGCTCATTTTAGTGATCAAACCGGAAGCTGAACCGATCCACAACGCGCCATCGTTTGCGCCATGCAAAGCCGTCACCGCACCTAGCATGAGCTCCGAATTGACAATAAGCTTCTGGTGATCGAACGTAATGCCATCGAAACGGACCAATCCATCGGAAGTGCCAAGCCACAGATACCCGTCGCGGGTCTGTGCTATTGCGTAGATCAGAGTGGAGGGCAGCCCGTCGCTGTGAGTCCACGAAGTAACTACAAAGCGTTCGGCCGCAAGCGCGTCGCTCGAGCCGCCTAAAGCGATCGCGAGTAAACAAGAGAGGGCTAAAAGTGCAGGTCGATTCCTGACGCCTGGGATCATCCACACATCCTTTACTGTGCCTCATTCGCCGCGAAGTGGTCTCGGCTAGTTTCCGGGCGGCTTCGGCGTGTCCATCCATCCGCCACCCAGGGCCTTGACGAGTGCCACCGACGCCGTCATCTGCTCACCCAGTATCTGCGTCTGTGTGCGTTGGTTATAAAGCAACGTGGCCTGTGCGTTTACGACGTTTAGATAATTCACCAGCCCGGTCTTGTACTGGTTCATTGCAATCTGTTCGGTGTGCTGAGCATCGTTCACGGCGCTCTCGGTTGAGGCAGCTTCACCACTGAGGATCCGAATGGCCGCCAACTGATCTTCCACCTGTTGGAACGCTGTCAACACCGATCCCTGGTACTGCGCAAGCGTCCCGCGGTAGCTGGCTTTAGCTTGCTCCACCTGAGCTTTGAGCCTTCCTCCGGTGAATACGGGGGCCAAAACACCTGTGCCCAGAGATGCAATGGAGTTTTGCCACCCCAGGAGCGAGGTTGGATTCACGCTCTCAAAACCGGCAGCTCCCGAAATTGTGAATTGGGGGAATTGCAGGGCCCTGGCGACTCCGATCTGCGCATTGGAGGCGGCCAGAGTTCTCTCGATGCTCTGAATATCTGGCCGGTGTTCAACCAACTGAGACGGCAACCCTGCCGGTATAACAGGCGGCATCGCCGTCAAAGGACTCCGCGGCAGAGAGAATGTCGAAGGCGGCTGGCCGGTGAGCACTGCGATCACATGTTCAAATTGAGCGCGTTGTATCTCAATATGTTTTGCTTGCGCATCGGTCTGGTCCAGCAATGTCCTCGCTTGGAACACATCGTAGTCGCTCGCTAATCCGCCTTTCCTGCGCATCTCGGTCAGCTGTTCTGCCTGCTGCAGAGCCTGCAACGTAGCCAGCAGCACTTCACGTTCCGCGTCTAACTCGCGCAGACCAAAGTAGTTCATGGCGAGGCCGGTCTCGGCGACCAGACGAACGAAATGCAGGTTTGCCTCGTTGCTCTGTTCCGTAGCGGCGGCCGATTCAACGGAATGTCGAATTTTGCCCCAGAAGTCGATTTCGTATCCGAGCAACATCGAAAATTGAAAATCGTTGTATGTCGCAGCCAATCCGCCGGTGTTGCCGTTGTTCGGCCGCGTCTGCGCCTCCCGATTTCTGCTGGCCGAGCCACCGGCACTCAGAGTGGGAAATAAATACGAGCGCGATACTTTCAGGTAGGCCTGCGCCTGCTCCACCCTCGCTATGGCCGCCAGGATATCCTGGTTCGCCATATCCACGCGCTGTTCCAAGCCGTTCAGCTCGTCGTCGTGAAACACGAGCCACCAGTTGCTGTACCCGATTGGATTGGCCTTCCCGCTATCTGTGCTCGTGCCTTCTTTGTACTGCGGCGGTGCAGGCGTTGTAGGCCGCTGATATTTCGGTCCGACCGTGCAGGACGCCGACACCATCAGGGCCGCTGCAACTGCGGCCGTCCGTAGCTTGAACTTATTTATAGCCGTAGAAAGCATGGCTAGTCTCCTACAACCTTGGACTTGGAATTGGTGATTGCGACCTCGGCACCGGCTGTAAGCGAGTCGGAAGGGTTCGTGATGACGGCATCGCTAGGCGACAAGCCCGAGAGAACTTCCACCGATGTGCCGAAATCCCGCCCGACGGTAATGTTACGGAGTTGGACCTTCTTATCTTTGTCTACCACTCCCACCTGCATACCGTTGGTCTGAAAAATCTCGGTATTTGACGGCAGAATCAACGGAGCGACGGGGGACCGCAAGCTGAAAGTTGCGCTGGCATATGCTCCCGGAACCAACGCACCATTGGAGTTCGGAACGTCCAGTTCCGTTCGCATTGTTCGCGAACTCGCATCTACTGCGTGCGCGTATCGCGCGACCCTGGCCGGGAATTCCTTGCCTGGAAACCCCGCGATAGAGAGTTTTGCCGCAACACCTGGCCGGATGCTGCCGCTGTAATCTTCGGGAACGTTCACGAAGATGCGCAGCGTGTCGATCCGCGCAATTCGAAACATCTCCTTCCCCGTGCCACTGCTGCCCGCGTTAATGAGATCTCCAATATCGATGTTCCTGGCTGTAACAATTCCATTGAACGGCGCCAACACTTTTTCAAACTGCTGCAACTGTTCCAATCGCTGCACATCAGCGGCGGCCGCTTGCGAACTCGCCGTCAGCATGGCAGTACTCTGGTTGCCTTGATCTACGTCCTGTTGTGAAACAGAGTGTGAGGCGATCAGGTCCTGATATCGACTTGCGGTAATTTTCGCGAGCTTGAGATTTGCTTCTGTTTGTGCGAGTACCGCCCGCGCCTGCATGAGTTGCTGGTCCAGTTCAGGCGTTTCAATCACGGCCAGCAATTCACCCGCCTTCACACGCGCGCCAATGTCTTTCGTCCAGAGCTTCAGATACCCGTTCGTGCGAGCGAAGATCGGCGACTCGACAAACGCTTCCGTCGTTCCGGGGAGGCTCAACTCGGTTACAGGGTTGCCGCGCTCAGGCTGAACAATAGAGACGTGCTGCACGGCAAGAGTCTTCGTTGCCGCCACTACTTGTGCCTCGCTGGCGGCCTTGGAACGCGCGGTCAGCAGCGCTCCTATCGCCAGCACCGCGATGGGCGCTATAAACCAAAGAAGCCTTCTCGCACTGGGGCGTGGCTGTTGATGTAGTTGGTTATTCATTGCTTCTGCTCCTTCTAAGCGGCGGGGGATTTTACTCGGCGGACGGCTTCCGCGAATGAACGAGACTGAAAATCACCGGTACGAAAAACAGCGTCGCGACTGTTGCGAACAGTAGCCCCCCGACTACGGCTCTTCCGAGAGGTGCGTTCTGCTCGCCGCCTTCGCCCAAACCCAGTGACATCGGAATCATGCCGATCATCATGGCGGTGGCGGTCATGATGACGGGCCGCAAACGTGTCGCGCCCGCCTCCAGTGCTGCTTTGACCGCGTCTTTCGTCTCAACCAGCCGTTCATTGGCAAACGTGATCACCAGAACGCTGTTCGATGTGGCGACTCCGATGCTCATAATTGCTCCCATCAGTGCAGGGACGCTCAACGTGGTCTGTGTCAGGAACAGGCACCAGCAGATTCCAGCCAGCGCACCCGGTAAGGCTGTGATAATGATTAGCGCATCCAGCCATGATTGGAAGTTGACAACAATCAGCAGATAGACCAGCGCTATCGCGAACGCGAGTCCTGCGAAGAGGCCGATGAAGGAAGACCGCATGGTCGCGACCTGTCCTCGGGTCACAATGGTTGTTCCTCGCGGCAGTTTCACGGCGGAGGTCAGTTTGTCCACCTGCTTCGCCACACTGCCCAGATCGCGACCGGTAACGCTCGAATAAATATCAATGACCGGCCTTACATTGTAGTGACTCACGACGGCGGGCTCCGCGCCTCGTGCGGGTGTCGCGATGTTTTCGAGCAATTCGTTCGGCTGTGCATAGCCGGTGCTCACCGGGATCGTGCCAATCGCATCGAGCGAGTTCATCTTGTATTGCGGCGTCTGCACCGCGATGGCATAGCTGACGCCGTTCTTTGGGTCAAGCCAGAAATTGGGCGCGGTCTGAAAGCTGGAACTCAGGGATGTCAATAGATTGGTGGCAACGTCCCGCTCCATCAACCCCATCTGATTGCTCTTGTTTCGGTCCACCGAATAAACGAAGCGGGGCTGGTCCATCAACTGATAAACGTACGTATCCACCGAGCCTGGAATCGTGCGGATCCGGTTGGCAAGCTGCGTCCCGAGAGCAAAGTTGGCGTTCATGTTATTGCCCACAATCTGAACATCAATTGCTGAAGGCAGACCGAAGTTTAGAATCTGTGTCACGATGTCCGCTGGTTGAAAATAAAACGTCGTTGCCGGAAATAGTGCGGGAAGCGTTTTCCGCAGCGCGTTGACGTATTCCGCTGTTGGGCGGTGCTTGGCCTGCAGCGAGACCAGGATCTCCGCGTCAGACGAGCCGATCGTGCCCGCATTGCTGTAGGAGAGATTGATGCCGCTGGTCGGCAGACCAATGTTGTCCAGTATGCCTAGAAGCTCTTGCTTCGGCACAGTCTGGCGTATTACGCCCTCTACTTCGTCGGCAAGCCGGGCAGTATTCTCAATCCGCGTCCCAGTACTTGCCCGAAGGTGTAGCCGAAACTGACCGGCGTCAACGCTGGGGAAGAAATCCTGGCCCAAGCGTGTGACCAGCAGACCAACGCTTCCGGTACAGAACAGCACGAAGCAGACTCCGAAAAGTTTCCTATGAGCCAGGCACACGGAAAGCTGGCGTTCATACGCGTTTCTCAGCCGCTCGAAGCCGCGCTCGGACGCTCGGTGCAGATATCCCAGAACCGGCAGGCTGCGCTTCTCTTTTCCCTCGCGATGCCCTGCGACTTCGGCAGGCAGCAGATACTTGACCATCGTCGGTACCAGGGTCCGAGAAAAGAAATATGAGGCGAGCAGCGCAAAGATCACTGACTCGGCGAACGGCACAAACAGGTAACGTGCCACTCCGGTCAGAAAGAACATGGGAACGAAAACGATGCAGATCGAAACGGTCGCGACAAAGGCAGGCGTTGCGATCTCCTGAGCGCCTGCTAGAATCGCGTCTTGTAACTCCTCGCCCATGGCGATGTGCCGTTCGACGTTCTCGATCTCGACCGTGGCATCATCCACCAAGATGCCCACCGCTAGCGCCAGCCCACCGAGAGTCATGATGTTGATGGTTTCCCCAAGTGCACTCAAGATCAGAAGCGACGTAAGAATTGATAGCGGAATAGACGTAGCAATGATTAGGGTGCTGCGCCAGCTTCCCAGGAACAGCAGGATCATCAGTGCTGTCAAAACGCCTGCGATGGCGCTCTCCCGAAGAACGCCCTGCAAGGAGGCCTTTACGAAAATCGATTGATCAAAGAGTGGCCGGATGACTAATTGGGACGGAAGCGCTGCCGCAATTTTCGGCAGCATCGCCCGGACCTGCGACACGATAGTAAGCGTTGATGCATTACCTGATTTCTGAACAGTCATCAGCACGCCGCGCTGTCCATCCTGGCGAACAACATTCTGCTGGACTGCGTAGCCATCCCGTATGTTGGCAACGTCGCGCATGAAGATCGTGCCGCCGTTTACAGTCTTGATCGGGATATTGTTCAGTGCATTGATAGCTTCCGGCGTCGCATTCAATTCGATGTTGTATTCGGTTCGCCCGATCTTTGCGGTGCCCGATGGCAGGATGACGTTCTGTGCGTTTACCGCATTTACGACGTCGCTGGGTGTCAGTCCCCTGGACAACAAACGATTGGAGTCAATATCGACCATCACCTGACGGACTTTGCCGCCATAAGGAATCGGCAACGAAGCTCCTTGCACGGTCGCCAGTTGGGGACGAATCTGGTTGTTCCCCAGATCGTTCAGTTGCTGTTCCGAGAGGCCCTGCCCTCCTAGTCCTAACTGCAGAATGGGAACCGTCGCCGCGTTATAACTCAACACGAGCGGCGGAGTAATGCCCGGAGGGAACTGCTTGATGCCGGTCTGTGCTTCCGCAATGATCTCCGAGATCGCACCGTCTACGTTTGCGCTCGGCTGAAGAAACACCTTGACGACAGACACTCCGTTCAGAGATTGAGATTCGATATGTTCGATGTTGTTGACGCTCGTCGTTAGGGAGCGCTCGAATATGGAAACGATTCTGTTCGCCATTTCGGTGGGAACCAGTCCTGTGTATGTCCAGACCACACTGACCACGGGAATGTTGATCGCCGGGAAGATATCAACCGGCGTCCGGAGCAGTGCTACCGGCGCAATCAGCAGAAGCAAAAGCGAGAAGACGACGAAGGTATAAGGTCTCCGGAGAGCTAATCTTACAATCCACATGGCACGAGGCTCCTGTAACTAGAAAGCTTTGCGCTGCGGGCAGAGAGGGGGACCTGTCCTGGGCCGACTCTTCGTGCGTCGGTCCGCGATGCCAAACTTCGTTTCATCTGATTCGAGCGTAGAGCTTTTGGCCCTTCAGCAACACGGCAATCCGGGTGTGCAGACCATAGCTAATTTGGGTAGGTGCAGGTACGGTGCGGGCCGTATGTGCCTGCCACCGCAGCATCCGCGATCGTTCACCGTTGACGGTGAACTCGTAACTCCCCGAAATAGCTATCGTTCGCGTACCCGCAATAATGTTGCATTTGCGGGCTCACGGTTTTATTGTTGAATCGGGTGCTCAGCTGAGAAGCATTTGAAGAAGTAGAAGACGTCAGGCCCGGAGGCAGATACTCCGCTTCCGGATACCGAGTTACCGTAGTGGGCGGCCCGATCTTTTGCGAATTCAGGATATAGGCACATGCCGTACTTCACCATGAGAAATCGGAACCGAGAAGGATCTAAGGACATGCCGGGGCGTTCAGGATGGACGGATCGGTGCAGCAAAGCCTTGACTGCGCGGTTTCGCACCGTATTAAGATCCAGGTGAGTCAGTCTTGCTCAATCAATGGTGCTTGCGGTGGCGCTCCCGCCGTCAACCCTCGCACAATTTCCTGGTTTTCGAGCACTCCGCTTGCGTCATCGTCGAATGGTTCAGCGGCACCTGCCGCGAATGTGGCCGGTTGCTATTCCGAGGGCGGCGGTTCATCGCAGGGCTCATCACAAACCGATGCCAGCGCAACCGCCGGCAACAGCATTTGGATTCGGAGATGGCTTCGTTCTGTCGATCGGGCCAGAGCCAGCCAACCAC
>JAOAPP010000604.1 GCA_025462985.1 Bryobacterales bacterium
ATGTATAAGCTGATCTGCCGCCAGGTGGCAACCAGGATGGGTTATACCGCCAGCTTTCTTCCAAAGCCGGTGGTCGGCGTGAACGGCAGCGGGATGCACACTAACGTTTCCGTAAGCCAGAACGGAACAAACCTATTCTGGGATCCGAAGGGTGAAGAAAAGCTCAGTTCACGGGGCTGGGATTTCGTGGATCGCATTCTCACCCATGGCAACGACATCTGTCTCCTGCTCAATGCCAGCGTAAACGCCTACCGCAGGCTCGACCCGCACTTCGAAGCACCCAATCAGATCAAGGCATCGGCGGTGGACCGAGGATCGATGATCCGCATTCCGCTCGGCAATGAGCGCAGTTCCCGCGTGGAAGTGCGTTCGGTGGCTCCTGACGCGAACCCTTACATGGTTCTGCTTTCAGTGTTCAAAACTGGCCTCGAAGGAGATACGGCGGACTTGAGCAACCTGCGGCAAGCTGAGCGATACCTGCCGGATAACGTTTACGACGCGATCAAAGGCTTCGAGGACTCTGACTGGACAACAAAGCTGCTCGGAGCGGACGTAAAGGAACGTTATGCTGAACTGAAGAAGTCTTCGGCGGACCGTTGCGCGCGGCAGCTCGGCACGTTCGTGAAGGCGCCTGAAGTTCAGTACCATCACGAGGTTTACAACCAGTATCTCTGGAACTTCTTCTAGACTGCATCGTTCTTGAACACAGAGCCCCGGGGAGCGCATTCCCGGGGCTTTTTTCTTTTTGACAGTCCAGTTTGCGCCGATGCCATACTGATAGGTACTGAACCGAAGCCGGGACGTCGTTCCGAAGAACGCGATGCACCCCAACGCCTATTCCCTGCCCGAAGTACATCAGAGCGTTCACACGGGCCATGCGAGCCGTTGGAAACGCCTCCTGGCTTTTGCCGGCCCAGCGTATCTGGTTAGTGTCGGCTACATGGATCCGGGCAATTGGGCGACTGACCTCGAAGGCGGCGCTCGATTCGGCTACCAGTTGCTATGGGTTCTGGTCGCTTCCAATCTTGTAGCCCTGTTGCTTCAAACGCTAAGCGCGCGCTTAGGAATTGTGACAGGGCGCGACCTCGCGCAGGCCTGCAGAGACGAATACCCGCGCGCTGTTTCCTACACGCTGTGGATTCTGTGCGAACTGGCGATTGTGGCTTGCGACCTCGCCGAAGTGCTTGGCGCAGCTATCGGATTAAACCTGCTGTTTCATTTGCCGCTTCTGTTCGGCGTTCTCGTGACGGCTACAGATACGCTGCTGGTGCTGTGGCTCAGCCGGCTAGGTATCCGCGTCATCGAAGCCTTCGTGCTCGTGCTGATCGCAACCATCGCAGGCTGTTTCGCTTTCGAGATTTTTTTGGCGCATCCCGAGACTCGCGAAGTGATGACAGGTATGATTCCCCGCTTAAATTCGCACAGCCTTTACTTTGCGGTGGCGATCTTCGGAGCGACGGTGATGCCGCACAACTTGTATCTTCACTCGGCGCTTGTGCAGACCAGGCGCATCGGCGAGAGCGACGCCGACAAGCGCACAGCGAGCCGCTTCAACCTGCTGGACTCCGCAGTGGCGTTGAATGGCGCCCTGTTTGTGAACGCAGCCATTCTGGTCGTAGCGGCGACAATCTTCTTCAAGCACGGCATTGTGGTGACGGAGATCCAACAAGCTCACCAGTTGCTGTCACCGCTGGTCGGGACAAGATTGGCCAGTCTGCTCTTCGGCCTTGCGCTTCTCTGCTCCGGACAAGCTTCTACGCTCACCGGAACGATGGCCGGGCAGATCGTCATGGAAGGATTTTTGCGGTTCCGCATGCAGCCCTGGCTCAGGAGGGCGGTGACACGATTCCTGGCGATTACTCCGGCAGTGGCCGTGATTTACTTCTTTGGCGAGAGGAGCACGACTGATTTGATTGTGTTGAGCCAGGTGATATTGAATCTACAGCTTCCTTTCGCCGTGATTCCGCTGGTGCACTTCACGAGCGACCGCAAGAGAATGGGGCAATTTGCAAATTCATGGGCGGTGAAGCTCGCAGCGTGGGGATGCGCGTTGTTCATTCTGACTCTCGACGTGTGGCTGCTTCGGAATCAGATCCGCGATTGGCTATCGGCGAGCGGTTCACTTCATTCCCTGGTGCTCGGCGCCTCTATTATCGTCGGTCTTGGCTCGCTGACTTTGCTAGCCGTCATCACACTATGGCCGTGGTATGGAACCCAACCAGTTTTCGCCGAACCAGTTGGGCCAGGAGTCCGCAGACAAGGTCTGCCTCATTTCTCTACCGTCGCCGCATACTCCCGAATCCTTGTTCCACTGGATCAAAGCGATTCAGACCTTCAGGCGATCAACAGCGCGCTCCCGATGGCGAGTACACACGGCGCCAGGATTATCTTGCTTCACGTGGAGGAAGGCGTAACCAGTCAGCTGTTCGGCTCTCTTTCCTCCACGGCGGAGATCAAGGAAGGCGAGGATTATCTGACCGACATCGCGACCTTGTTACGGCAGAAGAACGTCAACGTGGAGATTGCGGTGCGGCACGGCAAGAGCCCAGCCGTCCAGATCGCGTCCGCAGTAAAGGAGTTCGGCGCCGACGTGGTTGTGATGGCATCGCATGGCCACCGTGGGTGGAAGGACCTGGTATTCGGAACCACCATCAACTCGCTCCGTCACCGAGTCAAGGTGCCTTTACTGATCGTTCAGGGCTCCTGAACTTACGAGCCAGATGCGAGGCCGCGGAGATTCCAGCCGCAGATACGGCTCGCTTCGAATTTGTTGCCGCCAGGTCCGGGCCAGTGCGTCTCCAGACTGAGATAGCCTTCGTACCCATCTGCCTTGAGCGCCGCAATCTGCTCTTTCCAGCGAACGGATCGCGTACCGAGCGGCCCCCAAACCGGTTGTCCCGCGTGCATGTGGCAGTCCTTTGCATGCACATGCGCGATGCGGCCTTTCGGAAGCAGAGAATAGCCGCCGGGAAAGGGATCTTCTCCCGCCACCAGAGCGTTGGCAGGATCCCAGACCACTTTGAGATTGGGATGGCGAATATATTCGAGCGCCAGTGCCGTTTCCGAGGCGGTCCCGATATTACAGGCGTGCTCGTTTTCAAGTCCGATCACGACGACCTCTTTATCTCGAAGGAAGGCCAGTTGGCTCAATGCTTCCACAATACTCTCCAGGCATATTTCCGGCTTTTTTGTACGCCAATAAGAGAAGACGCGAAGGATCTTCGCTCCAAAAAAATGCGCGATATAAAAAGCGCGTTCGATGAGGCGAGGCTGATCTTCGAAAGTATGTTTGGAGGCGAAGGCATCGTGGCCGAATCGCTCGTCGACTTCTGGAGCATTCGGCAGAACGCATTTCAGAACTGGAGACGCGATGGAGATGACTCTCAATCCGGCGTCATCGAGCTTGTCCTTGGCTTGTTGAAGCTGATCGTCGGTCAGATCCATGATGTTCTTGCCGTCGATGACACGCAGCTCGGCTCCGCCCATTCCGATTTCCTTTAGACCGACGATCGCGTCGGCCAGCAAAGGAGAAAACTCATCGGTAATTGCGGCAATAGGTATCTGTGGCTCATTCGTATGACTCTACATGCGGTG
>JAOAPP010000644.1 GCA_025462985.1 Bryobacterales bacterium
GGAGCCAACGTCGGCGGGGTTGCCCATTGTGGTGTCTGCACCGTGATTGGAGCCCACACGCATTCATCTTCGGTGGAAGGTTCAGATATCCGGCGATCCGCTGATTCTGGGAGACGCCTGGGAGCGAAGCTACGGCGAGCTTGCGTGGCGCTCCATTGTGCCGGATCGCGTGATGCCGTGGTACTTTCTTACCTACGATCGCGGGGCGCTGCATGGATACGGTGTCAAGACACAAGCAGCCGCGCTTTGCTTCTGGCAACTCGATTCCGAGGGTGTTTCGCTCTGGCTCGACGTGAGCAACGGCGGCTCCGGGGTCCAATTGGGCGACCGGCAATTGAGCGCCGCCACCGTCATGACACGACAAGGCTCGCGAAACGAGAAGCCCATGGAAGCAGCCGCGGCTTTTTGTCGAAGGCTCTGCCCGACTCCGCGCCTTGCGCACTCGCCTCTTTATGGCAGCAACGACTGGTATTACGCCTACGGAAAGAACAGCGCCGACCAAACGCTTCGTGACGCCGATCTGGTGGCCACGCTGTCCCAATCGAATAAAGTTCGTCCCTTCACGGTGATCGATATGGGTTGGGAAGACGGCTCGGCAACGTTTCCGAGCATGTCCGAACTTGCCCGCCAGATAAAAGGAAAGCAAGTTCAGCCGGGTCTCTGGATTCGCCCTCTGGAAGCCCCCAAAGACGCTGCGCCCAACCTGCTGTTGCCTTCCGAGCGCTTCGGCAAGTTTGCCGAAAGAAAGCGTGAGCTGGCATTCGACCCCACGATCCCGGAGGCGCTAACGCTGGTTACTCAAAAAGTGAAGACGCCGGTGGATTGGGGCTACGAGCTCATCAAACACGATTTCTCGACGTATGATTTGCTGGGCAAGTGGGGCCGGGAAATGGGACCGGAGCCAACGTCCGCGGGATGGCACCTTCACGACCGCACGCGGACCAACGCCGAGGTGATTCTCGCGCTTTATCAGGCCCTTCGCGAGGCCGCAGGTGAAAACGCACTGTTGGTCGGGTGCAACACCATCGGCCACCTGGGCGCAGGAATCTTCGAAGCACAGCGCACGGGCGACGATACGAGCGGCAAGGTCTGGGAACGCACGCGGCGCATGGGCGTCAACACGGTTGCGTACCGGCTTCCCCAGCACAATACGTTTTTTGCTATGGATCCCGATTGCGTCGGCATCACTTCGGCAATTCCGTGGGAGCTGAATCGGCAATGGCTCGATCTGATTGCGAAGACCGGCGCGGCACTCTTTATTTCTCCCGGTCCCGACGCCACAGGTAATGAGCAGCGGTCGGCGATCAAAGAAGCTTTCGCCGTAGCGGCTTCGCAGAGCGCAAAGGCAACGCCAGAAAACTGGTTCCGCGATTTGACGCCAGAGTCCTGGCTGGTATCTGGCAATCGGAAGCGCTACAACTGGTACGGCAACTCGGGCTGTTTGCCCTTCGAGATATAAGACGTTCAGTTCATGGAGCTGTGGCCGGCTCCGGAAGGTCCGGGTGAAGGCTCATCATGGCCTGATTTGCCTGCTCTGCTTTCAGCCGGTAGAATTCCGCTTTCTGTTCTTGCGCCGCAGCGACCCGGCCGCTTTCAACTTCCTGAATCATTCGCTGAAGCAGTTCAACGCAGACGGCACGAACCGCGATCTGAGGCTCAAGTTCACAAGCGCTGTGCCGGGCTCCACCAGCACCAACCGCTCACCACCGGTAAGCCGATCTACACGGTTGGCAACCGGCTGATCGAAATGGCGATCAAATACTAATTCTAAATCCGCCGACTCTGTAGCTACGGTGATACAAAAAACGGGCGGCTTCGGCTGCCCCTTTTTTTGATGGGGTCCTTCAATCGATCCGAAACCGTATCCGTTAATCGGTATCCTACGAATGTCTGTTTGGAGGCTTCGCGGGTAGTTTTCCCGGCCTTCTTTCTGAAACCACGTGGAAGTTCAAACCCCAGCTCGTCCCCCTTGGCAACAAATCCTGCTTTCGCTTTGGCGCAACCCCGCGGTTCGCATCGCGCTCGCCGTCTTCTTTCTCCTGTTCATTGCCGTCTGGATCACGTTTTCTGTCTTTTACTCCAGATATGAGCGGATCGTCGATGACCGCATCCGGCGACCTATCTTCAACGAACCGGCACAGATCTTCGCTGCCGCCGACCGCGTAGGCATCGGCGATGAGAGGACGATGAGCGGCATCATTGCCGAGCTTCGCTCGGCCGGATATGTGTCGGGCAGCGACGGCACGACTTCGAATGTCGGCGTGTATTCGCAGCACGGACCAAAGATTCAGGTCAGGCCCGGGCCGGCGAGCTACCAGCCCGGCCAGGAAGCGACCCTGCGTGTGGCGGACGGCGAGGTCCAGAGCATCACCGGACCGAAGGGAGAGTCGCTCTCCTTTTATGACCTGGAGCCGCAGCTTGTCACGGACCTGTTCGATGCCAAGAGCCGTTCCAAGCGGCGGCTGCTGACCTACGCCGAGATTCCCGCCGTGGTGCGGGATGCGATCGTTTCCGTGGAGGATCGCCGGTTCTTCGAGCACCGGGGCATCAACTACGTCCGCCTCGCCGAAGGGCTCCTCACGCCAATTCTGCGGCACCGGCGCATGCAGGGCGGTTCCACCCTGACGATGCAGATGGCGCGCAGCTTTTTCCTCTCGAATGAGCGAAGCGCGCGGCGCAAACTGGCCGAGATGATGATCGCGCTCATCCTGGAACGACGCTTCACAAAGGAGCAGATCCTGGAAATCTACGTGAACCAGGTAGATCTGGGCCAGCGCGGGTCCTTCAACATTCGAGGGTTCGGCGAGGCGGCCCAAGCCTACTTCGGCAAGGACGTCAAGAGCCTGAATCTGCCCCAGGCCGCGTTGCTTGCGGGCTTAGTCAATGGCCCGAGTTACTTCTCTCCATTTCGTCATCCGGACCGCGCTCTCACCCGGCGAAACGTGGTACTGAACGCCATGTATGAGAACCACGTCATCAGCAAGGAGAAACTGGCCGAGGCAAAAGCAACTCCGCTGAAGCTGGCACCGGTGAGCAGCCGGGCCGAAGAAGCACCATACTATGTGGATTTGGTTCGGGATCGCCTGCTTTCGAAATACAGCGAATCGGAACTCGACACCGGAGCTCTTCGAGTCTACACGGCACTGGATAGCCAGTTACAGAAGGCCGCCGCCGAGGCGGTGGAAGCAGGAATGCAGCAGGTGGACGCGGCGATTATCCGCCAGCGGACCCGCAAGATTCGGCAGGGCAAAGGCAAGAATGCAACCGTGACGACTCAGGTTGCGCCCGGGCCCATGCCGCAAGTGGCCTTGATTGCGCTCGACCCGCACACCGGTGAGGTGCTGGCGCTTGCCGGCGGGCGCGATTACTCCGCTAGCCAGTTGAATCACGCTCTCTCCAACCGCCCGACCGGCTCCATTTTCAAACCGTTTGTTTATGCGGCAGCGATGAACACCGCGCTGACGGGCGACCCGGCCAAGGCGTTTACACAGATCACGATGCTCGACGCCAGCGAAGGGGTTTTCGACGACAACGGAAAGCCGTGGTCGCCTCATAACTTTGACTCGTCGGAAAGTACAGGCGAGGTCACGGCCCGCTTCGCGCTGGCGCACTCCATCAACACGGCAACGGTTCGGCTGGCGCAGATGGTTGGCCTGGACAACGTGGTGCAACTGGCGAAGTCGGCAGGAATTGAGGGCGTGAAAGCAACGCCTTCCATGGCAATCGGAACATACAGCGCGACACCGCTCGAAATGGCCGGCGCCTATACCGTGTTCGCGAACGGCGGGGTTCGGCTGCCCACGACGTTTATCCGTTCGATCCGCACGGGAACTGAGGAAAGCGACAGGTCTGGCGTCGAGGACGATGGTGGAAGCAAGGCCACCGTTCTGGACAGTCGCGTCGCTTATGTGATGACGGATATGATGCAAGCCGTTCTGGACGGCGGGACTGCCAGTGCGGTGCGTGCGCGCTTTAACTCGCCGGCAGCAGGCAAAACCGGCAGTTCTCACGACGCCTGGTTCGCAGGCTATACGTCCAACCTGCTTTGCATTATCTGGGTCGGCAACGACGATTACACGGATATCAAGATTGAGGGCGCTCGGGCGGCTGCTCCGATCTGGACCGATTTCATGCTGCGCGCCCGCAAGCTGAGCCGATATCACGATATGAAGCCGTTCACTCCGCCGGCCGGAGTGCTTCCGGTACACCTGGACAAGGCCTCCAACCTGCCCGCTGATGACACCTGCCCGGATGACTACGACGCCTACTTCATAGACGGGACCATTCCGTCGGCGACTTGCGGCCACCCGGAAGGCCCATCGAGGAATCTCTTTGAAAAGATGTTCGGCATCGGAGGACATCCGAAGCCGGTGCTTCCTCCCATCACGGAACCTGTACCTCCTTCGCAAGGAACCACACCGGGCCAACCGACCGCAACAAATCCGGGTTCTGTGACTCCACCGACAAATCCAGAGGTCAAGCCGAAGAAAAAGGGATTCTGGCACCGGCTTTTTGGGGGCGGCAAGAAAGATGAGGATTCGGGCGAAGCTCCGGCCCAGCCGCCGGCTCCGCAGTGACAGACTAGCTGACTCGCTGCAGTAAGTAACGATTCTGTGGCGGCACGAAAGGGACCTCATGCATTCTCCCGATCCCCTTGTCGCCACGGGCGTAACAATCTCGACGGCTCTTACCGATGCCGTCTACGTGTTGTTCAGTTCGGCGGTAGCAGCGCGGCGTAGATTCATCGCTGCAAACTGGAGCAGTCTCTGGTACATGCTGTCCGCCTTCGCGGTAATCAGCTACACCGGTAATTCGCTGTACGTGGTTTTCGCAGCTTTGGGCTCGTGGCTGGGCGCATTCGGCGCAGTAACCTGGCTGAATCGAAAAGGCGGTACAACTCCGTATGAAAGCCCACGCAAGCGAGGATCTGCCGATCGACATTTTCTGGATTGAACTTGTGCGCTCCGGGATCTATAGTTTGAATCGGGCAGTACATCTAGCTAAGGAGCGAGAATGCACATCATCTGGACTTTGATCATCGGACTAATCGTGGGGGCAGTGGCGAAGCTGCTCATGCCTGGCCGAGATCCCGGCGGTTTCATCATTACTATTTTGCTAGGCATCGCGGGATCCTTTGTCGGAACCTTCATTGGAAGAGCACTGGGCTTTTACGGCGAGGGGGGTGGCGCAGGGTTCATCATGTCAGTCGTTGGCGCGATTATCCTGCTGCTTCTCTACCGGCTGATCATAGGACGAAGAACCACTTCGGTCTAAAAGTAGCTTAGGCTCCTAATCAGATCTGTGACCTGGCGCACTTGCGCACGCCGCAATCCTTCGCAGCCGCGGAGAATTTTACGTGCGCTGAGCTAGGCGCGCCATAACGCGCGACAATGTAGCTCATGGCGCGACCGGCAATCCTGACAATCGACGACGACCCGGAAGTACTACTTTCGATCGAACGCGACCTCCGCCAGCGCTACAGCGAGAAGTATCGAATCCTGCGCGCCGATTCAGGACGGAACGCGCTGGATCTCCTCAAGAAGCTTCTTCAGCGGGGCGATCCCGTGGCTCTGCTGCTGGTAGATCACCGCATGCCGCAAATGAACGGCATTGAAACGCTGATCGAGGCGATGAAGCTGTATCCGGACGCCAAGCGTGTTCTGCTGACCGCGTATGCGGACACGGATGCGGCAATAAAGGCGATCAACGATGTCCAGCTGAACCACTACCTGTTGAAGCCCTGGCATCCGCCCGAGCGGAATCTATTTCCGGTTGTCGATGACCTTCTCGATGACTGGTATGCCAACTTTCACCCTCCCTTTGAGGGCATTCGGGTTCTGGGAACGCGCTGGTCTCCGCGATCCTATGAGCTCCGCGACTTTCTGGCCCGGACACAGGTCCCATTCGAATGGCTGGATGCCGAAGCCGCAGACAGGATCCCCGAAGTGAAGCGGCTCTTGAGCACTTTCGATGGTAGAACGCCAAAGCTGCCGACCGTCATCTTTCCGACAGGAGACCGGCTGGAGCAGCCTGCCCTCAGCGAAGTGGTGGAGCGGCTCGGTCTGCGCACTCGCGCCGGCATGGATTTCTACGATGTCGCGATTGTGGGCGGAGGACCCGCAGGATTGGCGGCCTCTGTCTACGGCGCCTCCGAAGGTCTCAAGACCATCATGATCGAGCGTGAAGCCCCGGGCGGACAGGCTGGCTTGAGCTCTCGCATCGAGAACTACCTTGGCTTTCCTTCGGGTCTGTCCGGAGCGATCTTCGCCCGGCGCGCAGTCGATCAGGCGCGGCGTTTCGGAGTTGAAATCGTGTCTCCGCAGGAGGCAACATCGATCCGCAGCGATGGCCCGTATCGCTATGTCCGCCTGAGCGATGGGAACGAACTTTCGTGCCACGCGATGATTCTCGCCATGGGCGTGCAATGGCGCAAACTCGGGATTCCAGGCGAAGACCGTCTGCAGGGGGCAGGAGTTTACTACGGAGCAGGCTCTACCGAAGCCATCTCGTGCCGCGACGAGGATGTCTATCTGGTTGGGGGCGCTAACTCCGCCGGCCAGGCCGCAATGTTCTTCTCGAATTTCGCCCGTCGGGTCATCATGCTCGTGCGCGGCCCATCCCTCGCCGCTACGATGTCGCAGTACTTGATCGATCAAATCGGTCAGATGCCAAATATCTCTATAGAAACACGATCCCGCGTCATCGAGGTTCACGGCGACAGTCACCTGGAAGGCATCACCGTGGTTTGCGATGCCAGCGGCGAGGCCCGGCAAGTCCCCGCAAGCGCGCTATTCATCTTCATCGGCGCACAGCCGCACACTGCCTGGCTGGACGGTGCGGTCGAGCGAGACGAGCGAGGCTTCATCATCACGGGCCAGGACCTGATTCGAGATGGCAAGCGGCCGAGAGGCTGGTCGTCCGACCGCGATCCGGGATTACTCGAAACCAGCGTTCCCGGCGTGTTTGCGGTGGGTGACGTTCGTCACGGGTCCATCAAGCGCGTCGCTTCCGGCGTCGGAGAAGGCTCGGTTGCTATTCAATTCGTTCATCAATACTTGAGCAAAATCTGATGGCTATAGATCCGGCAGGCATTCAGTTCAATGGTGCGCCGCAGCCGACTATCGACGAGCTGCGGTCCATTCAGGATCTCTCTGATCTTCCGGAAGACGACCTCGTTTGGCTCGCATCGAAGATGGGGGTCATTGATCTGCCGGCCGATGAAATCTCGGTAAGGCAGGGCGATCCGGCAAATTACCTCATCATCATCTTGCGTGGAGGTTTGCGAGGCGAAAGCGACGATGGACGCGTGTTTACTGCGTATGCCGGCAGGATCACCGGCATGCTTCCCTTCTCTCGCCTTACCGCGTACCCGACCACAGTTCGTGCAATCGGGCCAACGCGGGTCGCCGGTCTTCACAAGGATCACTTCGAAGAACTGCAGAGACGCCTACCCATCCTGCAGCGCCGCCTGGTCAACATTCTGACGGATCGTGTACGCGAAGCCACGGCGGCGGATCAACAGCGCGACAGGCTGCTGGCTCTGGGAAAACTCTCGGCCGGCCTCGCGCACGAATTAAATAATCCAGCGGCAGCGGCGCGCCGGGCTGCCAGCAGCTTACAAAAGGCGCTGGCTGAGGTGCGAGCTGCGGTGGTTAAGCTAGACCGCGATGGTCTTCCTCAAGAGGCAAGAGTCTTTCTCGCTCAACTGGAGCGCGACTGGGCGCTCCAGGCGGGACCGCACGAGCTGCTCGATTCGCTCGAAAGAAGTGATCGTGAAGACCAGCTTTCCGAGTGGCTGAGTCGGCGCAACATCGAAGCTTCCTGGAGCCTTGCCACCTCTCTGGTGGACCTCGGCTGCACGGCCGAAACACTCGATCGAGTCGAACAAAATGTGCCGCGACAGTTCCTGAACGATGTCCTTGTCAGACTCACGGCGGCGTTCACCATAAGCAGACTGGCCGTCGAAATCGAGAACAGCACCGGCCGCATCTCGGATCTTGTCACTGCGATCAAAGAGTATTCGTACATGGATCGCATGCTCGAACAGAACGTAGATATCCATCAAGCCCTGGAGAACACTCTTCTGATGCTTCGGCATCGGCTGAAGAACGGCATCGAGATCACCAGAGAGTATGACCGAAGTCTGCCGCCCATCTGCGCTCGCGGAAGCGAGCTCAACCAGGTCTGGACGAATCTCATCATCAATGCGGCGGATGCCATGAAGGACAAAGGCAAGCTGCTGATTCGCACCTCGTGCCGGGACGGACACGCGCGCGTGGAAGTGATCGACAATGGGCCGGGCATCCCACCGGAGATCAAGGGCCGTATCTTCGAGCCATTCTTCACCACGAAGCCGGTGGGAGAAGGAACGGGTTTAGGTCTCGACGCGGTGCGGCGAATCGCTCTTGCGCATCGGGGAGACGTTCATTTCGAGTCGCGGCCCGGAGAAACGAGATTCATTGTGCGCCTTCCTCTGACGGACGGCGCTACCTGCACCTGATGGCGCCTCACAGGCCCAAATCGCTCAAGGATATTCTAAAGATGACGGAATGTACTCATGTTGGCCAGATACGACGAGTGAAGCCACACACAAACGGCTGTGAAGAGTGTCTGAAAACCGGCGACCGCTGGGTTCATCTTCGCCTGTGCCTCGAATGCGGACACGTGGGCTGCTGCGACAGCTCGAAGAATAAGCACGCGACGGGACATTTCCATGCCACCCAGCATCCGATCATGCGCTCACTGGAGCGAGGCGAGAACTGGGGATGGTGCTACGTTGATGAACTGGAACTGGAGTTCAATCAGTAGCTGGCAGGCGCACGGTCAGGCTGCGGGGAGAGTAAACAGGAACGTCGATCCCTCGCCGGGCTCGCTCTCCACCCAGATCCGGCCTCCGTGTCGCTCCACGATGCGCTGGCAGGTAGCGAGTCCGATCCCAGTTCCCGGAACGTCCTGTCCGTGCAGCCGCCGAAACGGCGCAAAGACCTGCTGGTGAAACTCAGGAGCGATTCCCATCCCGTTGTCGCGGACCAGAAAGAGGTGGCGATCCTTGTTCGGACTGGCGCTCAAATGGATCTCCGGGGGCCGCGTCGGGCAGCAGTATTTGATGCCGTTGCTGATCAAATTCTGAAAGAGCTGCGCCAGTTGCATATGGTCTCCTCTGACGGAAGGGAGCGGGTCGCGCGTGATGCGAGCCTGCGACTCGGCAACGGAATTCTCAAGGTTGTTGAGAGCCCAGGTCAGAACACTTTCGATATCTACTTCTTCCAACGGTTCGTCCGTTTCTCTGCCCGCCTGCGCATAGGCAAGCAATCCTTGAATCAGAGAACTCATCCGGTTCGTGCCCTGCCGGATATGCCGCAGCATCTCATCGGCGTCTTCGTCGAGCTTCCCCGCATAACGCCGCTGCAGCAAGGTGGCAAAGCTGGAAACGGTCCGCAGCGGCTCTTGCAGATCGTGACTGGCGAGGTAAGCAAACTTCTGCAGATCTTCATTCGACCGGGTCAGCGAATCATTTGCGACGGCGAGCGCTGCATTCGCGGCCAGCAATGCTGAGTTGGCGTGCTCCAGTTCGGCTTCGGCCTTGCGGACCCGCAGCAGAGCGCGGATCGTCGCAAGCAGTACATCCGGGTCGACCGGCGATACAAGATAGCCATCCGCCCCGTTGTCGAGCCCCGCAACTCGTGCAGCGGTCGATATGTTTGTAGCGGATATTTGAATGACTGGCGTCTTGGACGTCACAGGGCCGCTTTTCAGCTGCCTGCAGACTTCAAAGCCATGGATATCGGGCAGATTGACATCCAGCAGGATAAGGTCTGGCGAATGTGCTTCGGCGAGCTTCAATGCTTCGCCACCTGATCCCGCTTCGTACGCCAGATATCCAGCCTGCTTCAACAAGCGGCTTCGGGCATACCGACCCGGCTCATAATCGTCGACGTTCAGAATGGTGGCAGCAGCCATCAGACCCTCAACACGCTCTCTTGGTGCGTGCTAAAAAGGTGCGGCTCACCCAGCAAATTACGGATGACGTCCCAGGCCGCCTCACCAGCCCCCAATTTCTTCGGCAGCACGCCGGCACCTCGGCCTTTCAGTCGCGCCAAGTCATCTTCGCTTAAGTTCCGAGATGTATAGATGATCACCGGTATATGTTTCGTCGTGGAATCTTCTTTCAGCTCGTCAAGCACTTGGAAGCCGCTCAGATCGGGCATTCCGATATCGAGCAGAATCAGTTGCGGCAGATCGAAGCGCGCCCGCTCGAGCCCTTCGACGCCTCCGACAGCTTCGGAGATGAAAAACCGGGTGCCGCGAAAGTGCTGTCGCAGCACATAGCGCGCCACTTCCTCATCGTCAATGATGAGTATGGATTCCAGGCGATCGTCTTCGGTCGCTCCGTCATGGCGGCTCCCTGCCGCCGGTAAGTCTACCTTCGGAAGCGGAAGCCGGAGCTCAAATGTAGATCCCTTCCCTAAATCACTTGTCAGTCGAAGACTTCCTCCAAGTAGTTCGGCCAGCTTCCTCGACAACGGCAGCCCCAGACCGGTGCCTTTCACCTTCCTCTGCGCAGGCCCGTCGACCTGTGTAAAATGCTGAAAAATCCGCTCCTGATCCTCCGGCGCAATCCCAATCCCCGTATCGGCAACCGATATCACCAGCTCTCCGCCTTCGTTACGCACGGTCACCCGTACCTCGCCCTGCTCGGTAAACTTCAATGCATTCGAGACAAGGTTGCGGAGAATCTGACTGAGCTTGCCTTCATCCGTTTCCAGGACGACTTCGTCGGAGACCTCCTGTATCGAGAGAGTCACGCCATCCGAACTGGTCAATGGGCGCATCATCCCGCGCAAAGCGCCGAACAGCTTGGATATAGCGACCGCACCCTGCCGCAATTCCACCATGCCCGACTCCACTTTGGCGATGTCGAGAAGGTCGTTCACCATATCACACAGCTCTCGGGCGGCCGACTTTATGAACTCAATCTGTTTCTCTTGCTCATGCGTCAGGTCCCCGTCTGCCCGTCGTATCAGAAGATCGGCTAGGGCTAGAATCGAGTTCAAAGGCGTCCTGAACTCGTGGCTCATGTATGAAAGGAAGCGAGTCTTGACCTCATTGGCGCGGCTGAGCGCGGAAGCTCTCTCGTCCAGTTCGGCGTACAGGGCAACAACGCCTCGATTGGTTTCTTCGAGCTCCTGGTTCAGATGGTCGGACTCGGCCTGCCGCTGCTCGAGTTCCGCCTCGCGCCGGCGAAGGGCTTCGAACGCTCCGATCAGCTCGCGGCTCTGCTGCTGCAACTCTTCTGTCGGGTCTTGCATGGGTTCCTTGACCAGACGTTCACCGAGGCGGGCAATCTGTTGCATGTCCAGCGTTTCCGCGGCGGGCGGACAAAACTTGCCGAAGGTGACGCGCGTTCCCCTCCCCGGACACGACTCTATGGCGAAGCTGTCCATCAACTTCCTGGCCCCGCTTATTCCGAGTCCCATCCCGGTCCTTGAACGATACCGGCCTTCCAGAATGGCGGCATTTGGGTCGAAGCCCGGTCCCTTATCTTCGATGGAAATAGAGAAACTCGGGCACGGCTCTCCGAACGCGATGCGGTATTCAACTACACCGCCGCCCGCGTACTGGTAAGCATTCCGCGCAATTTCCGAAGTTGCTGTCGCGATACGCACCTGGTCCTGATGACCGAACCCCAGCAGTCGCGCCCATTGCCGCGCCCGCTGCCGGGCGTTGATAATCCCTCCCTCATCCGCAATGTTGACGGTCAGCAAGCGATGCGTCCATGCATCGCGCCCGACCCGCGTCCCTGCGTTCATATCCTCCTTATTGTCCGCCACGAACAGCCACGACACAGGCGTCATCGCGGCCCCTGCTGGCATCCCGGAACAGCGTAGCAGCGAGAAGAGAGGGATGATGCCTCAGCAAACCAGGATAGGCCTCCATGCGCCAACTCGTTGTGATTCCGTCGGAATGCATGACCAGCATGGCGCCTGGCGACCAGCCGTAACTGAATTCCTGTATCTTGCGCGCATTGTGTCCGGCCGTCCCGTTGTGAGAAACCATATGGCTAGTGTCGTTCTGCGTCATGACCATGCCGCTGATGTTCCCTATTCCGCAGAAGCGGACCAGGCTCCCCGCAGGATCGATCTGGGCGGCAGCCACTGCGGCCCCGCGTGTGTGGCGAAGAGCCCGGTGAACTTCCGCGACGATCGACTCGGGGCTCGGCGCCTCAGTGTGGGGGAGAATCGCAACTGCTTCACGGGACGCCTCGGCGGCTCCTGGTCCATGCCCTAGCCCATCTGCCAATAGCAACGTCAGCTTTCCATCCACCGTTCTGACACCCCAGTTGTCCCCGCATTCGCGCTCTCCCGCTACCGGAGCCCGCACTGCGCCGACTGTGAAGGAAGGACCCTCTGCCTTCCGGTCGTCGCTTTCGGCGTAGAGACGGGCAACCATGCAGGTTCCTTTTTCCTCTTGCGAGTACGCATCGAACTCGTCAGACAGGCGAACAATCGCTCCCAGGCCGGTTCCCGGAGTTCCAGCCGTCGAAAAACCGTCGGGGATCCAGCATCGCAGCTCCGCGGCGCCCGGACCTCGATCATACGACAAAACTTCGATTCCCACCGAAGCTGCCCGGCGGCAGAAGCTGAGATGTATCTGCCCGCCATGCGCATGCTTCACAAGGTTGGTGGCCATTTCGGTAACAACAATCGCCAGTTCTCCGGCAGACTCGGGAGACCAGTCCAGATCGCCTGCCATTTTCAAAGCAATGCGCCTGGCCTCGAATACCTGGGTCTCCTCCGTCACGGGAAACAATGTCGGTTGCCTCGCCGCTAGCTCTTCCATCTCGTAATAACGACGCGTGTGCCGGCACCTTCTTCAGAAAAAATTTGAAACTCGTCTGAAAGCCGCTTCGCGCCGCCCAGACCAAGTCCGAGGCCCGTTCCTGACGTGTAGCCGTCCGTCATCGCCTTTTGGATATCGGGAATGCCGGGGCCGTGATCCTCGAAGCTCAGGCGAAGGCCGCGTCGGCCGCTTTCCTGGAGGTCTTCGATCAGGACTTCCCCGCCCCGTCCGTACACGAAAGCATTGCGCGCCAGCTCGCTTGCTGCAGTGACAATTTTGGTCTGATCTATCAGGTTCAGACCGATATCGACGGCCGCTCGGCGAACCGCCTGCCGCACGCCTACCACGTCGTCTTGCGACCGGATGGAGAGGCTACCCCGCTTGGTTGCCGGCACTGAAGTCTTCCGTGCGCTCTTCGAGAGAAGCCCGCAGCAAATCCATTCCTCTATCTATATTGAGAGCCGTGCGAATACCCGGTAGCGAGAGTCCCAGTTCTACCAGCGTGATGGCGACCGATGGCTGCATGCCGATGACGACTGTCTCGGCATCCAGTATGCGGGCCATCCCTGCGATGTTGCCCAGCATCCGCCCGATAAAGGAGTCCACCATATCCAGCCCGGAGATGTCGATCAGCACTCCCCTGGCGCGTGTCTGAACGATCCGCTCGGTCAGATCGTCCTGCAGCGTCAGCACCAGGCGGTCATGCATATCCACTTGAATGCTGACAAGCAGAAACGGACCAAGCTTCAAAATGGGAATGCGCTCCAAGGGGGCTCCTATGCCAACTGCTTGGATGATGCTGTCGAGGCCGGCAGCGGACCGCCCGTGCGGCGTAGCGCCAACTGAAATGCGTCCGCCAAAGTTGCCTTGGTAGTCACATCGGCCAAGTCCACGCCCAGGTGGATGATGGTCTGCGCGATCTGCGGCCGGATACCGCTGATGATGCAATCGGCGCCCATCAGGCGAGCCGCGGCCACTGTCTTCAGCAGATGCTGCGCCACAAGTGTATCCACCGTGGGAACGCCGGTGATGTCGATGATTGCGATGGTGGCGCTATGTGCAACGATCGCCTCCAGTAGGTTCTGCATCACCACCTGGGTTCGGCTACTGTCGAGGGTGCCGATTAGCGGCAATGCCAGGATGTCCTTCCACAGCTTCACCACAGGCGTCGACAGGTCCATCAACTCCTGCTGCTGGCGTCGGATGATCTCTTCCCGGCTTCGCTGAAAGATTTCGGTCGTTTGCAGGCCCAAACCGTCGATCAGAGCTGTCGCGTGCCAAAGCTCCTCCGCCAGAGCTTCGGGCTCGCCGGCCAACTCCTTCTTCAGAAGCCCAAACAGGGGCCTCTTGAAGGAAAACAAAAAGGTGGCTGTTTCCGTTGGAGAGGTACCCTCCTCCGCCCGGCTGCGAGAGAGTTCGGTCAGGAACTCATGCATGCGGCTCCATTCCGAACTCTTAAGGTCCTGCAAGCTGCCGTCTTGAACGCCCCGCGCGAGAGCCGTGACGAACGTCCGGGCATCTTCATGCAATTGCTGTCTTGACCTGGAGCCTGTCCGGCCTCCAGCCGAAGCACTCAGCGACTCAATCCAGTCCGCGAGCAGCGAGCTTTGTTCCCTAATTAAAATCTCAGGCAGTCTGGACCTTGAAGAGGGCGTAAAGTTCTCCTGTTTCATACGGCCGCGTTCCGGCTCCGTCCGAGGCTTTACCGGCTGGGCCGCATACGAGATTACGAAGAGTCCATTGTAGTACTCGGCAGATGTATGTACGTCACGTTTGAGTTGTCCCTTGACTAGCTGTCAAATCTCTATTATCTTGATAGACACGTAGCAGAAACCATGAGCAGCATTCCGCTTTCGAAATTCCTCAGTTCAGAAACAGGTACCGACATAGGCAACCTGCTGGAGCGCCCATCCGGGACTCAGGCATTGAACATCGTCTGCGTGGGTGCCCACCCCGATGACGCCGAGTCCGGCTGCGGCGGAACGTTGGCAAAGCTGGCTGCGCTGGGCCACAACGTCACCGTGCTTTGCCTGACGCGGGGAGAAGCCGGCATCCGCGAGGCCGAGCATCACACTGCCGCCACGATACGAAGCGCCGAGGCCATACGCGCTTGCGAACTGCTCGGTGTCCGGATTGTCTTTTCAGATCAGATGGACGGACAAACCGGTACGGAACACCGGCGTTCCGTGGAATTCAGCAACCTGTTGGCGAGTCTTTCCCCCGACATCGTGTTTACGCACTGGCCGCTCGACACGCACCGCGATCATAGAACCGCTGCCGTATTGGCTTACGAGGCCTGGCAGCGCGCCTCAGAAAGCTTCGCGCTGGTCTACTACGAGGTGATGGCCGGCATTCAGACGCATCACTT
>JAOAPP010000657.1 GCA_025462985.1 Bryobacterales bacterium
TCACGTTCGTCATGGGGGGCATGACTGGTATCTTCGTCGCGTCGGTACCGGTCGATCTACAAGTTCACGACACCTACTTTGTTGTCGCGCATTTCCACTATGTGCTGATTGGCGGAGCGGTTTTCCCTCTTTTCGGGGCTCTGACGTATTGGTTCCCGAAGGTCACAGGACGCATGCTGAGCGAAAAGCTTGGCCAAATCAGTTTTTGGCTTTTCTTCATCGGCTTCAACGTAACGTTCTTTCCGATGCACCTCGTCGGCCTTCGTGGCATGCCGCGCCGGGTGTATACCTACCCGGCGAACATGGGATGGACGCTACTGAATCAGATCGAATCACTTGGTTACGTTTTCCTGTTTGTATCTGTGCTGCTGTTTCTCTGGAACGTTGTACGGTCGCTTCGTCAGGGGAAAGCGAGCGGCCGGAACCCATGGCTTGCCGGGACATTGGAGTGGGCGACATCTTCGCCGCCGCCAAAGTACAACTTCCTTCACCTCCCAACGGTAAATGGCAGGGAGGCGCTTTGGGATGCAGCGCCGAACCAGCCCGTCGTAGTCGGTCTGGATAGAGATGCGCGATCCTTCCTGATGACACGAACCCTTGATGCTGAGCCCGACGCCAAGGACGAATTTCCCGGGCCGACGATCTGGCCGTTCCTTACGGCCTTGGCGACAACCGGAGCTTTTGTCGCCAGCATCTTCACACCCTGGGGCATCACGATCGGCGCTGTGCCGATTGCAATCTGCATGATCGGATGGTTCTGGCCCGAACCCCAAGAGGCGAAGCGCCGACGCGAAAGGGAGATATGGCAGAGCGAGTAGAGCAAGCCGTTCTGGATATTTCGAACCTGCCTACCGTTGTCTTCGGAAAACGAAGCATGACCTGGTGCGGAATCATCGGCATGATGGCAATTGAAGGCATGGTTTTCGCCCTGATGATTGTGTCGTATTTTTACTTGCACTCGCGATCGGTGGAATGGCCGCCTCATACGAATCCTCCCGATCTATTCTGGGGCACATTGAATACCGCGATCTTCCTTGTCAGCGCTGTGCCCAACGAATGGTATCGAAGACGCGCCAAGGTGGGGGACCTGCGTGCGATGCGAATCGGGCTCGTGCTCCTGAGCCTTTTCGGAATCGCCACCGTCGTCGTACGCTACTTCGAGCTGCGCCATCTGAACTGCGACTGGAGTCTTGATGCCTATGGCTCCGCAGTGTGGATGTTGATGGGACTGCACATCACTCACCTGTTAACGGATCTGGTCGACACCGTCGTGCTCACCGTTCTCTTTTTTACTTCGCTCGTGGAAGGCAAGCGTTTTATGGACGCCTCAGAGAACGCGGATTATTGGTATTTCGTTGTCGTATCGTGGATTCCCATTTACCTGGTCATCTACTGGGCTCCGAGGTGGCTGCATGCATAGATCCGACCCGATTCCACAGCCCTCGCCAATCGAGCAGCGAATTGATCGAGCGCTGATGAGCAGTGTCTTACTCTCTCCACTAGCTGCCCTTATGAACACCATCATCGGCTTTACCGTTGCGCACTGGGTCTGCGGCGTAGGTCGCAAGGCTACTGGTTACGTGGTATCGATCGCGGATCTGGTTTTATGCATTATCGCCGCCGGCCTCGCATGGTGGGTGTATCGGCGATTGAGCGACGCTGATGAATCACAACCGGAACTAGGCCGCAGACGATTTATGGCCAAGACGGGTCTTGCACTCGCCGCCTTCGCCGCAGTGGTCGTATTAGCCGGGACACTAGCCATGCTGACGCTCCACCCTTGCGACTAAAGCGATGTCATCTTTTACCAACTCGTCGTCGATTACTCACGTCGCGCTCTTATTGCCATCGGTATGGTCGGAGCCGTGGAGCTGGGAACCGGCAATCACGCTTCCGCTTGCTCTGCTTTTGGTCATCTATTCGATCGGAGCTCTCCGCCGTGGAAGTATCAAGACCCTCCGCTGGCGACATGCGAGCTTTCTCGCCGGTTGGCTTACCCTCGCCTTTTCGCTCACTTCTCCGATTCACGAGATTGGCGAACAGTTATTCAGCGCACACATGCTGCAGCACGAGATCATGATCCTGGTATCTGCCCCTCTGGTTTCGGCGTCGCATCCTGCTGCCACGCTCCTGTGGGCATTTTCTCCACGCTATCGTTCTAACCTCGGTGGCTGGGTTCACTCGGTCGAAGAAATGGGATGGGTTCGCTTTTTGACTCGTCCTCTCGCCGCGTGGCTGCTGGAAGCTCTCGCTCTCTGGATATGGCACGTGCCGGCTCTTTATCAAGCAACGCTCACATCGGATTGGATCCATGCTGCGCAGCACCTCAGCTTCTTTTTTACGGCTGTGTTGTTTTGGTCGGCGCTCTATGGGGCGGGCCGCCGGGTCATGGATTATGGAGGGGCGACACTTTATGTCTTCGCGACCGCTGTGCATTGCAGTGCATTGGGCGCCCTGCTTACTTTCTCGACTGTTCTCTGGTATCCGGTGTACGCCAGCACCACTGGACGTTGGGGAATGACGGCGCTTCAGGATCAGCAACTGGGCGGGGTTATCATGTGGGTTCCCTCCGGACTGGTTTTCATCACGATTGGCCTGGTCTTGTTTGCGAAATGGCTTTCGGAGTCAGATAGCAGAGTGATGCTCGGGAGTCTGCATGCCGCGCTGCAGGAGCGGGAGAGGAGGCACTGATGAAACTGCGAACTGTAGCATTGGCGCTCATTCCGTTTCTCGGTCTCATTACAGGATGCACGAAGGGAACGGCGAGGTCTCAGAGAGACTCCGTTCCCGAGAAGATCACACAGTACGGCTGCCCCACCTGTCATGTGATTCCCGGCGTACCGGGTGCAGTGGGGAAGGTCGGGCCGTCCCTCGATGGGCTTGGGCAGCGGTCTTATCTGGCCGGCCGACTCTCTAATGATGAATCCAATCTCAGCACCTGGCTCATGCATCCGCAGCATATCGAGCCAGGTGTTGCTATGCCGGAAATGGGCGTGACCCAGGAGGATGCGAGGCTCATTGCCGCATTTCTGGAGCGCAGCCGCTAAAAAATGTGTCGAAGGCTTACGCAGTACAGGATGCCATTCCTCTTATCTGAAAAGGGTCGAGCAGTTCGGCGGCGCGGCACGGAGCCACACAAGTTGCTTTTCGAGCATCTCAATCTGCTCAAGCGTTGCACAACATCCGGAGGAGACGATGCCAACCAACCCCGATCCACGCGAGCAAGGACCAAAACCACCCTTTCCAGACCAAGAGCAGAGTCATCCCGGGACAGTCAAACGCCTGGATCCGCCTGCTGATCACGGCGAAGACAGCTATGTGGGAACTGGCAAGCTTTCAGGTCAGGCGGCGATTATAACGGGTGCTGATAGCGGTATCGGCCGTGCGACCGCGATTGCTTTTGCGAAAGAGGGCGCGGACATAGTCCTCTCCTACCTTCCCGAGGAAGAGGGCGATGCGCTTGACGTTTCCGTCGTGATTCATCAAACCGGGCAAAAGGCTATACGTCACCCAGGCGACATCGGCTCACTGGAATATGCGAAATCTCTCGTTGCGGTTGCGATGGAAGAATTCGGCCGCATCGACATCGTGGTAAATAATGCCGGCTTTCAAATGACACACGACAATATCGAGGAGATTCCCGCCGAAGAGTTCGAGCATACGTTTCGGACCAACGTCTTCGGAACATTCTTCCTCACTCAGGCAGCACTTCCAGAGATGAAGGCGGGCGCTTCAATTATCAGCACGACGTCGATCCAGGCATTTGAGCCCGGAGAGCAACTGGTCGCCTATGCGGCCACCAAAGCGGCGATTGCTAACATGACGAAAAGTCTGGCGAAGCTTGCCGGTAAACAAGGAGTTCGTGTCAACGCCGTGGCGCCCGGTCCAGTGTGGACACCGCTCATTCCATCCACCATGCCAGCCGAGAAAGTAAAGTCATTCGGAGAAAACACTCTCTTTAAACGACCGGCGCAACCAATTGAGTTGGCGAAAGTGTTTGTATTCCTGGCCTCTGCCGATGCGAGCTATGTTTCGGGGGAAATATACGGTGCGACCGGTGGCAGAACGCCGCTGTAAGTACCCGATCCTGCAGGACTCCAGTTATGGTTAAAGCTTCCAGAAAAATGGAGAGGCAGCCGAGTCCTATCGAATCCCTTACGGCAGCAATCGCAGCTCGCGAGGTAATCCTCTTTGTCGGAGGAGGTATTTCGCAGTATCTGGGACTGCCGGATTTCCACGAGTTGATCGAGCATGTCAGCAGGGAAATGGAGTTCTTCGAAACAAGTCTCGAGGTTTCAGACTATCCGATAGTTGCTGAAGCCTACTTGGTTCGACATGGCAAGCTGGGAGCTCTGCGGAGTTGGATGGACGAGAGGTGGCATTCGCCAACCATCGATGTCAGCAAATCGGATATTCATAACCTCATCATTGATCTTGATTTCCCGATCATCTACACCACAAATTACGACCGTTGGCTGGAGAACGCGTTC